>CACXFZ010000045.1 GCA_902767025.1 uncultured Coriobacteriaceae bacterium | reverse complement strand
CCCATGGCCAGGGCCAGAGTAATGTGGTGATCGTAGACGATGCCGCCGTCGGAGCACACGGGGATATATACGCCGGTCTCCTCAAAATAGCGGTCGCGCTCCCGGCAGACTTCGATCAGAGCGGTGGCCTGACCGCGGCCGATGCCCTTCTGCTCGCGCGTGATGCAGATCGAACCGCCGCCGATGCCCACCTTGATGAAGTCGGCGCCTGCGTCGGCCAGGAAGCGGAAGCCCTCGCCGTCGACCACGTTGCCGGCGCCGACGATCACGTCGTTGCCGTAGTGCTCGCGGATCCAATCCAGCGTCAGGCTCTGCCACTCGCTGAAGCCCTCGGAGCTGTCGATGCACAGGGCGTCCACGCCTGCTTCGATCAGGGCCGGCACGCGCTCGGCGTAGTCGCGCGTGTTGATGCCGGCGCCCACCATGTAGCGCTTGTGCTCGTCGAGCATTTCCAGCGGATTCGACTTGTGCGAGTCGTAGTCCTTGCGGAACACCAGGTACACCAGGTGGTCGTCATCGTCGACCAGCGGCAGCGAGTTCAGCTTGTTGTCCCAGATGATGTCGTTGGCCACCTTCAGGGTGGTGTCGGCGGGTGCGACGATGAGCTTCTCGCGCGGCGTCATGAAGTCCTCGACCTTTTCGGACAGGTCCATGCGCGACAGGCGGTAGTCGCGTTCCGTCACCACGCCCAGCAGCTTGCCGTGGCAGGTGCCGTCGTCGGTGACCGGCATCGTCGAATGGCCGGTGCGCTCCTTCAGCTCGACGACTTCGCCCAGCGTCATCTGCGGCGACAGCGTGGAGTCGCTGGTGACGAACCCGGCCTTGTAGTCCTTCACGCGCGCGACCATGGCCGCTTCGTCCTCGACGGTCTGGCTGCCGTAGATGAAGCTCAGGCCGCCTTCGGTTGCCAGTGCGATGGACATCTTGTCGTCGGAAACCGACTGCATGATGGCCGACACCATCGGAATGTTCAGGCTGATTGCGGGCTCTTCGCCCTTCTTGAAACGCGAAAGCGGCGTGCGCAGGCTCACTTCTGTGGGGATGCATGCCGAAGACGAATAGCCCGGTACCAGCAAGTACTCGTTGAAGGTACGTGCAGGTTCGTCGAAGAAGTAAGCCATGGGGAAACCACCTTTCGCGCGAGAACAGATTTGGTTCATTATACGCGACGCGAACCATTAGCAGGCTCACTCATTGAAACCGCGCACTTTCGCGCTACCATGGGAAGCCAACGCGAAGGAGACAACGTGGCAAATGCGACCGAACACACAGGGCTCGAGACTGGCGACAGGCCGTCGTCGGAGCATGCGGCGCTGCGATACACCACCGAGCACGGCTTCCGCGAGCAGGTGGAGGTCGTCGCGCAGGAGACGCCGGTGACCATCTACATCAACGGCGAGGAGTTCGCCACGGTGGTGTGCAGCCCCTGGGATATCGACAACATGACGGTGGGGTTCCTGTGCAGCGAGGGCATCCTGCGTTCGCGCGAGGCGCTGGGCGACATGCTCATCGACGAGCAGAAGGGCACGGCGCATTTCACGATCGAGGGCTACGAGCAGAACATCGCCGGCAAGGTGTTTCTGAAGCGCTACATCAATTCGTGTTGCGGGCGCAGCCGGGCGTCGTTCTACTATTCGACCGACGCGCTGCTGTGCAAGGACATCGACGCGCAGTTCGGCATCGAGCCCGAAATGGTGCTTCAGCTGGCGCACCGGCTGGAGACGGAGTCGAAGCATTTCGCCGAGACCGGCGGCGTCCATAGCGGCATCCTGGCGCAGGGCGCGGACACCGGCGACGTTGCGGCCGGGACCCTGCTGGCGTTTCAGGAGGACATCGGGCGCAACAACGTGCTCGACCGCCTGTACGGCAAGGCGTTTCTGGAGGGGATCGACCTGTCCGACAAGGTGGTGGCGTTCACCGGGCGCGTGTCGTCCGAGATCGTGCTGAAGATTTCGAAGATGGGCGTGCCGGTGCTCATCAGCCGAGCCGCACCCACCAACTTGGGATTGAAGCTCGCCGACGAGCTGGGCATCACGGTGTGCGGGTTCGCCCGCGCGGGGCGCTTCAACGCCTACACGCACACCGACCGGCTGCGATGACAAGCGGCCTGCTCCCTTGTCATCTGATTGCTGGGATTGGAAATCTGAGGTAAAAACCGCAAAGTTGGCAAGAAAACGAGTTTTTGTCATTCCCGCACGCGCCGCTGAAGACGAAATGTGACTATATGTATGCGGTAGGATGCAAAATGTATCTTATATGCTATATTCAGGCCCCTCGGACCATGTTCCCGAATGACAAAAGGGGGATGCGGACATTTTTTTGGACCAGCGGCCTACGCCGCATAGCCCAGCCGCTTCCTGCGGCCGTCGATCGTATCGTACACCGTCT
>CACXFZ010000044.1 GCA_902767025.1 uncultured Coriobacteriaceae bacterium | reverse complement strand
CGGTCTCCAAACCCGCATGGTGGGGGTTCGAGTCCCTCCTGGCCTGCCAAGCTTGTAAAACAGCAGCTCTTCGAAGCTGCTTGTTTGGCGTTATAGAGTAATGCACAACACTCGCAAGAGTAGGTGTAAGGAAGATTAGATGGCAAAGAAATCGAAGACACAGCGAGCAAAAGCTTCGGCCCGTCGTGCTGAAAAGCGCGAAGAAGCGCTTGTCGAGGTTGATCAGGAGAATGAGGGTGCCCAGGAGGGTGTCGATAAGTCGTTCACCATCAAGAAGACCGAGTCAAAAACAGATAAGAAGGCTCCTGCTAAGGTTGACATCAAGCCAGAAAAGCCCAAGAAGGAGCCTGGTCGCATTGCGCTGTTCTTTCAGGGCGTTCGTTCTGAGATGCGTCGTGTTACCTGGCCTTCGCGTCTTGATGTTGCTCGTTGGAGCGGGGTTGTGGTAGCGGCTCTGCTGTTTTTCGGCCTGTACGTGTTCGTTTTGGATAACTGGGTAGTAACCCCGGTTCTCCTTGCGATCTCGTCTTTGGGAGCATAGCAAGATGGCGAAGAAATGGTACGTGCTGCACACCTATTCCGGCTATGAGAACAAGGTGAAGAAGAATCTCGAAAGCCGCATCGAAACGATGGGCTTGGAAAACAACGTGTTTGCTATCGAGATTCCCACTGAAACGGTAACCGAGATCAAAGATGGTGGCAGGCGCGTTGAGTCCGAGAAGAAGGTATTCCCCGGTTATGTCCTGGTGCGCATGGAGCTCGACGACCGTAGCTGGGCAGCAGTGCGCAACACCCCAGGTGTTACTGGTTTTGTAGGCAGCCAGGGTTCGCCCGAGCCGCTTACACGTGATGAGTACAACAAGATCATGAAGCGTGCCTCGCACGAGGCGCCGCGCAAGACGGCGACCAACCTTGAAGTTGGCCAGTCCGTCAAGGTCATCAGCGGTCCGTTGGCCGATTTCGATGGCGTCGTTTCGGAAGTTTCTCCCGAAACGAACAAGGTGAAGGTGCTGGTTTCCATTCTGGGTCGCGAGACCCCCGTGGAGCTGTCCTTCGACATGGTTGCACGCATCTAGCGTGCATGCCGTTTCCTGGTCCAGGAAACGGTGAAGGGAAAGAAAGCACAACGGTGTGCATGCCTTAGTGGACAAGGGCTTCTCATGCGCGCTGTTTGCGATAGTAAATTGACAAGCATCTAGCTGTTAAGGGAGCTGAACATGGCTGACGATAAGAAGGTATCAGGCTTTATCAAGCTGCAGATTCCGGCTGGGCAGGCAAACCCTGCACCTCCTGTTGGCCCTGCCTTGGGTGCGCAGGGTGTCAACATCATGCAATTCTGCCAGGCGTTCAACGCAGAGACGAAGGACAAGGGCAACACGATCATCCCCGTCGAGATCACCGTCTACGAAGACAAGTCCTTCTCGTTCATCTGCAAGACGCCTCCGGCCGCCGTCCTGATCAAGGAAAAGCTCAAGCTCAAGAGCGGTTCCGGCATTCCGCAGATCAAGAAGGTGGGCGAGCTGACCGAGCAGCAGCTGCGCGAGATCGCCGAGATCAAGATGCCCGACCTGAACGCCAACGACATCGAGGCTGCGATGGAAATCGTCGCAGGCACGGCTCGTTCGATGGGCGTGACGATCGAGGGCCGCGCACCGAAGAAGAAGTACGAGATCACCAAGAAGCTGGCTGCCCTGCTGTCCGGCCAGACGGTGGAAGAGGCCCCTGCTGCTGCACCTGCAGCCGAGGCTCCGGCGGAGGACGCCGAATAACGTTGGAATCCTGCGCGGAAGGTGCGCAGACATAGGTGGGAGGGCTTACAGCCCGCTAGCACCACGAAAGGATGATTGACATGGCAAAATTGACGAAAAAGCAGGCAGCCGCCATCGAGAAGATCGATGCGGACGCCCAGTATGCTCCGCTCGAGGCGTTCGTGCTGCTCAAGGAAGTCGCTTCGGCCAACTTCGACGAGACCGTCGAGGCTCACTTCCGTTTGGGCATCGACACCAGGCAGGCCGACCAGCAGCTGCGCGGCATGATCAGCCTTCCGAACGGCACCGGCAAGAGCGTTCGCGTGGCAGTGTTCGCCGAGGGCGAAGCCGCGCGCCAGGCCGAAGAGGCTGGCGCCGACATCGTGGGCTCCGACGACCTGATCGCCGACATCCAGGCTGGCAACATCGACTTCGACGCAACGGTCGCCACGCCCGACCAGATGCCCAAGGTTGGCCGTCTGGGCAAGATCCTGGGCACGCGTGGCCTGATGCCGAACCCCAAGCTGGGTACGGTCACCACCGACGTGGCCAAGGCCGTCGCCGACCTGAAGGGCGGCAAGGTCGAGTACCGCGCCGACCGTTACGGCATCGCGCATGTGATTCTGGGCAAGGTGAGCTTCTCCGCCGAGCAGCTGGCCGAGAACTACGGCGCGATCTACGACGAGATCATCCGCATGAAGCCGGCAGCCGCCAAGGGCCGCTACGTCAAGAGCATCGCCGTCACGTCCACGATGAGCCCGGGTATCCCCGTCGACTCTTCCGTGACGCGTGCTTACACGACGCCCCAGGCTACCGAGTAGTTCCTTTAACATGCTTGAATCGGCGCCCGCTCTTGAGCGGGCGCTTTGATTCACGGGTCTTCAACCCGGCCCTCTGCGCGAAGCGCGAGAGGCAGAAAACCACCCGCTATGCGGGTGGATGGCAACGGGCGCTATG
>CACXFZ010000043.1 GCA_902767025.1 uncultured Coriobacteriaceae bacterium | reverse complement strand
GCCTGGCGGCACCTGCGGGTGGGGGTTTGCTGAACGCTGGTTATCGTGGAACGCGCCCCTCGGGGTTTTCTGCCACGAAAATGCACGTTGTGCACGCTTCCCGGCTTCCCGGGGCGTTCACGACGCGCGATTTTATGGTGATCACGTTCCAATGACGTGCACAACGTGCGATTTCGTGGCAGAACGGGCTCGGATTCTTGTTTTGGGTTCTCCGGACCTGCGCGCGGCTTCGCTTACGCTGGCCGCGCCTGCCTGGCGGCACCTGGCGGGTTGGCCGCTGCTGCAGCCCCCTTCAACCAGCGGGGCGCGGCTTCGCTTCGCTGGCCGCGCTTGCCTGGCGGAACCAGCGGGTGGGGTGGGGCCGCTGGTTCTCCGGACCTGGCTCGCGGCAACGCTCCGCTCGCCGCGCGGCCTGGCGGAACCTGTGGGTGCGGGGTTTGGGGAAGTACCTTTTTCTAGGCACTACCTCAGGGGGCGGAAATGCGCTACGATTACCCTACACGCATCGAGGAAGGGATGGTCGTCATGGTGGAAGATATCCTGTTGAACGCCGAAGAGCGTATGGAAAAGGCACTGGCAGCACTGGGCGAGTCGTTCGCAAGCGTGCGCACCGGTCGTGCGAACGCGATGGTACTCGACCGCATTCGCGTGGACTACTATGGCCAGCCCACGCCCATCAACCAGATGGCCGGCATCAAGACGCCCGACGCCCATCTGCTCGTCATCGAGCCGTGGGACAAGTCGACCCTGACCCTGATCGAAAAGGCGATTCAGGCATCCGATCTGGGCGTGTCCCCTTCCAACGACGGACAATGCATCCGCCTGCCCTTCCCGCAGCTCACCGAGGAGCGCCGCAAGGAACTGGTCAAGCAGTGCAAGGCCTATGCGGAAGAGGCGCGCGTGTCGGTGCGCAACACCCGCCGCGATGCGAACAACGACATCGCCAAGGCAGCGAAGGAAGACAGCCTTCCCGAAGACGACCAGCGTCGAGCCGAAGGCGACATCCAGAAGCTCACCGATACCTATATCGAAAAGATCGAAGAACTGCTCAAGAAGAAAGAGCAGGAGGTTATGGAGATCTAGGCCCGCGCGCCGCACCCTGCACGGTTCTGCAGACAGGTGCCCGCGCATGACGGGCGAAGGATTTCGCCGCAGCGCGGTCATCTGAGAGGGCCCGGGGCAGTATTCATGTTCGCCAAACCGCTTGCCGACATATTCCCTTGTCCGCCCGCCGGGCTCGATGTGCTTTCCTTGGACGAGCAGCGGGTGCCCCAGCACGTCGCCGTGATCATGGACGGCAATGGCCGCTGGGCGAAGAAGCGGGCGCTGAACAGGCTCAACGGACACAAGGCGGGCATCGAGGCCGTGCGCGAGACCATCCGCGCGGCACGTGACATCGGCGTGCGCTACCTGACCATCTACTCGTTTTCGACCGAGAACTGGAAGCGGCCCGACGCCGAAGTGGAAGGCCTGATGAACCTGTTCGCAAAGACGATGCTGGCCGAAGTCGACGAGCTCGACGAAGAAGGCGTGCGCGTGATGACCATCGGCGACCAGACACGTCTGCCCGTCGACACGCGCGAGGCGTTCGCACGCGCCTGGGAGCAAACGAAGGACAACCCGGGCATGACGCTGGTGGTCGCCGTCAACTACGGTGGCAGGCAGGAGCTGCTGCATGCCGTAGAGCAGATGGTGCAGGCAGGGCGCGACGACCCGTCGTTCGAAGTGACCGAAGAGGCATTCGCCCGCGCGCTGTACACCTCAAGCCTGCCCGACCCCGACCTGCTCATCCGCACGAGCGGCGAGTTGCGCATCTCGAACTTCCTGTTGTGGCAGATCGCCTACAGCGAGTTGTTCGTCACCGACGTGCTCTGGCCCGACTTCGACCGCTACGAATTCCTGCGCGCAGTGCTCGCGTTCCAGAACCGCTCGCGGCGCTTCGGGGGTGTCAAGTAGATGGCTGAAGGAAAGCGGCTCCCGAAGTTCCTGGACCGGCTGGGCTCGGGGTTCGTCTACGTTGCCATCACCATCGTGTGCGTGCTCGTCAACGAGTGGCTCTTCGTCGCCTACCTGTGCGCCGTCTCGGCCATTTGCGCCTACGAGTTCTTCGCGATGATGCACAAGGACCAGAAGGTCACCAACATGGCCGTGGGCATCGTGGCCTCGGCACTGTACCCCCTTGCGATGCACCTGTGGGGGCTTCAGGGCGTGGCGGCGGTGACAGTGCTGTACCTGATGCTGCTGATCGTCTGGTACGTCTATTTCATGCGCGCCCGCGTGCAAGACATATCCCTGAGCTTCTTCGGCGCCGGCTACACGGGCATGATGCTGTCCAGCCTGGTGCTGCTGCGCGCCGCGCTGCCCCATCCCTGGGGCGGGGTGCTGGTGCTGCTGCTGTTCGTGAGCATCTGGGTCAACGACATCTTCGCCTACCTGGTGGGCAGCAAGATCGGCAAGCACAAGCTGGCGCCCTACACCAGCCCGAAGAAGAGCTGGGAGGGCTTCATCGCCGGTTTGATCGGCTCGGCCATCGTGTGGTACGGCATGAGCTGGCTGCCGGGCGTGCAGATGAACATCGTGCAGGCGATCGCCTTCGGCGTGATCTGCGGTGCCGCCGGCGTGGTGGGAGACCTCGCCGAAAGCCGCATCAAGCGCAACGTGGGCGTGAAGGATTCCGGCACGCTGCTGCCTGGGCACGGCGGCCTGATGGACCGCTGCGATTCGCTGTTCTTCGGCTCGGTCGTCGCCCTGCTGCTGCTGATGTTGGGCGGGTGCTTGCCGTAATGGATGGCATGCGTGCCGACATGCACAGCAGGCCCGTCAAGCGCATTGCCGTGCTGGGCTCGACCGGTTCGATCGGCGAGCAGACCCTCGACGTGGCGGCGCAGCATCCCGACACCTTGTCGGTGGTCGCCCTGTCGGCGGGGTCGCGCGCGCAGCGCCTGTGCGAGCAGGCCCGCCAATTCGGGGTGAAGGCTTGCGCGCTTGCCGACGAGCAGGCGGCCCGGCAGGTGCGGCAGGACGGGTTGGTCCCCGCGGGGATGGACCTGGGCGTGGGTGCCGATGCCATCGAGGCCCTGGTGCGCTTGCCCGAGGTTGACCTGGTCGTGAACGCGCTCGTGGGAGCCGCCGGGTTGCGCGCAAGCTACGAAACGCTGCGGGCGGGCAAGGTGCTCGCGCTGGCGAACAAGGAATCGCTGGTGGTGGGCGGAGAGCTGCTCACGTCGCTGGTGGACACCGGTTCGGGCATGCCGGCCGGCGGGCAACTGCTGCCCATAGATTCTGAGCACGGCGCGATCTTCCAATGCCTGGCAGGCGAAGGGCTCGACCAGGTGACGCGGCTGTGGGTGACGGCTTCGGGCGGCCCATTTCGCGGGCGCACGCGCGAGCAGCTGCAAACGGTCACTGCCGCGCAGGCCCTGGCACATCCCACCTGGAACATGGGCCCGAAGATCACGATCGACTCGGCGACGCTGATGAACAAGGGCCTGGAGGTCATCGAGGCGCATCACCTGTTCGCCTTGCCCTACGACAAGATCAGCGTGGTCGTCCACCCGCAAAGCGCCATCCATTCGATGGTAGAGTTCGTGGACGGCAGCGTCAAAGCCCACCTGGGCACCACCGACATGCGCATCCCCATCCAGTACGCACTGAGCTACCCCGACCGCTGGAGCGCGCCGGTCCAGCCGCTCGACTTCTGCCAGATGGGCTCGCTCGACTTCTTCCCGCCGGACACCACGACGTTTCGGTGCTTGGCGCTCGCGCGCGCGGCGGGGGAGCGCGGAGGCACGCTGCCCTGCGCGATGAATGCGGCCAACGAGGTTGCCGTGGCGGCGTTTCTGGCCGACCGCATCGGGTACCTGGCTATCGCCGACACCGTCGAGGCCGTGATGGACGCCTGCGATGTAGAAGCGGTTACAAGTGTGGAACAGCTGGGCGCTGTGGATGCCTGGGCGCGCGCACGGGCGTCAGAATACTGTGCAAACCTGAATTAGCAAGCGGGCCGGGCCTGCGCGAGCAGCGCTTCGGGGCCGCTTCGACACGAATAAAGGACAAGCATGGATGTAGTGTTGATGATCCTGTATGCCGGCATCGTGCTGGGCATACTGGTGGTGATTCACGAAGGCGGCCACTTCCTGATGGCGCGGGCGTTCGGCGTGCGCGTCAGCGAGTTCATGGTGGGACTGCCGGGCCCGAGCATCGGCTTCAAACGCGGCGAAACGCGCTTTGGCGTCACGGCCATCCCGCTGGGTGGCTATGCGCGCGTGTGCGGCATGGAGCCGGGCGAGGAAAGCCCTCATCTGGCCGGTGCGCTGGAAAGCGTCTACCGCCGCGGAACCTGCAACATGGAAGACGTCGCGCAGGATCTGGGAATCGACACCGAAGAGGCCTACGAGGCCCTGGAAGAGCTGGTGGAATGGGGCAGCATCATCGGTCCGCGCAAGGACGATGCCTACAACACCTACCGCACTCCCGCCTTTGTGGAAACGAAGCCGAGCCGCAAGGCGCGCAAGCTGCGCCAGAGTGCGCAAGAGCAGACCAGGCAGCAGGCGGCTGCCGACGGGCAGGATGCGTGCCGCGCGCAGATCCCTGCGGCGGCCTTGACCCAGGCGGAAGTGTTCGGCGACCTGTCCCAGGTTGCGCGGGAAGAGGGCGATCCGCGCCCGGTGATCGACGCGCAGGCTTTCTACGAGCGCGAACGCAGCCAAACCTACCGCAGCCTGCCGTTTTGGAAGCGCAGCCTGATCCTGATCGCGGGCCCGGGCGTCAACGTGCTGTTCGCGATCCTGGTGTTCGTCGTGGTCTACTCGATAGTGGGCGTGGACATTGCCGACGAGGCGGGAAACGTGCAGCATTACACGATCAGCCCCCTGCGCGCGCTTGCCGTGGGGTTCAACTACATCGGCATGGTGTTCGTGGCCATCGTGGGGCTGTTCAACCCGCAGACGGCGGCGCAAACCGTGTCCGACTCCACCAGCATCGTCGGCATCGCGGTTCTCTCGAAAACGGCAGCCGAACAGGGGCTTTTGTCGTTCACGATGTTTTCGGCGATGCTTTCGGTGTCGCTGGGGCTTATGAACATGCTGCCCATCCCGCCGCTCGACGGTGGGCGCTTCCTGGTCGAGATCTACCAGAAGATCAGGCGCCGCAACATCAGCCCGCGCGTGCTCAACGGCCTGAGCATGGCGGGCGTGACGCTGTTCATGCTCTTCTTCCTGTTCATGCTGAACCAGGACGTCCAGCGCTTCGTGCTCGGCAACTGGTAGCTAGGCGAGGTCGGGACGCGTGTACGCGTAGGCGATGCGCGGTGTGCCGTCGGTGTGGTAGATGATGCCGCAGCGCTCGAACCCCGCCTGGTCGATCACGTGCTGCATGATCGTGTTGTCCGCGTGGGTGTCGATGCGCAGGTTGTCGCAGCGCTGCTTGCAGAACTCCACTGCGCAGGCGAAGACGCCCCGCATCTGCCCGTCGCTGGCGATGCGGTGAATCGTGCCGTAGGGCTCGTCGTTGGGCCATGCGCCGTCCTCGATCAGCTCGTAAGTGGGGTCGTCGCCGACGATGAACGCGAACACGCCATGGACGCCGGTTTCGTCTTCCACGACGTAGTTCAGCTGTTGCGCGACGTCGTCTAAAACCATGTCCTCGGGCGGCCAGAAGTCGCCCCATTGGGTGGGGTTGCCGTTGTCGATCATGGTCTGCCGTGCGCAGGCGTAGATGCGGAAGATGTCGTCGAGGTCGGTTTCTTGTGCGTGGCGGATGGTAGGGGACATGGGAGCCTTCTTCGGTTGCAGGGTCATGCGCCTTTGAGTTCTTTGCCCAGCTCGTCGGCAAGCTTCGGCAGCAGTTTCGCGAA
Organism: uncultured Coriobacteriaceae bacterium; assembly: GCA_902767025.1. Classification (GTDB taxonomy): domain Bacteria; phylum Actinomycetota; class Coriobacteriia; order Coriobacteriales; family Eggerthellaceae; genus CACXMZ01. Next base: position 18,984 of record CACXFZ010000043.1, on the reverse strand, counting down.
CGTCTTTTCGGCCTTGTCGGGGCGCAGCTGGCATTCCCAGAGCACGTGAACGCGCCAGCCGTCCTTGCGCAGGCGGGACAGGTTCGCGCGGTCGCGCTCGACGTTGCGGTCGAACTTGATGGTCCAGTACTCCACGTTGCTCTTCGGCATCGTGGCCATCTTGCAGTTCTTGTGCCGGTGCCAGAAGCACCCGTTGACGAAGAGCGCCACCTTCTTGCCGGGCCAGGCGACATCGGGCCGCCCGGGGACCTTCCACTGCAGCCGGTAGCCGGTGAGCCCCGCTGCGCGCAGGCGCTTGCGCACCAGCAGCTCGGGCTTGGTGTCGGCCCGTTTGTTGCCCTGCATGCTCTTGCGTACGGCGTCGCTGCTGGCGGGAGGGGCGGGGATGGTGCTCGCCTGGGTGGCGGCCTGCTTGTTCTGTGCTCGGGTCATGCGCCTATTGTACCGTCTTGCTGCTGCCGGGCCTGCCATGCGGGTACAATGAACGGCAAGGAGGTCCGTTATGCAATCTGCTGGAAAACCGAACACGCTCACGCGCCGCGTCATGGTCGGTGCGGTGCCCGTGGGGGCCGGTGCCCCCTGCGCCGTGCAGTCGATGCTGTGCTGTGCCGCCGACGACGTGGCGGCCAACCTCGCGCAGATCGAGCGCCTGGCTGCCGCCGGATGCGAAATCGTGCGCATGGCCATTCCGCGCCGCGATTGCCTGGATGCGTTCGAGGCGGTCTGCGCGCAATCGAGCCTGCCCGTGGTGGCCGACATCCACTTCGATGCGATCAGCGCCATCGAAGCGGCACGGCGCGGAGCGGCGAAGCTGCGCATCAATCCGGGCAACATCGGGGGTCTGGGCGCCTGCGACGCCGTGATAGACGCTGCGGGCGAGGCGGGCATCCCCATCCGCATCGGCGTGAACGCCGGCTCGCTCGACGACGCCGTTTCGGCGCGCACGGACCTCACGTTGCCGCACAAGCTTGCCGAAAGCGCGCGCGGGTACGTGGAGTATTTCGAGGGCCGTGGGTTTCAGGACGTGGTCGTGTCGGCCAAGGCGTCGGACGTGAACACGACGGTGGAGGCCTACCGCGTGTTGGCCGCCGAGCTCCCGCAGGTGCCGCTGCACATCGGCGTGACCGAGGCGGGCACGCTGTTCCAAGGGCTCGTGAAGTCGTCGTCGGGACTGGGCATCCTGCTGCACGAGGGCATCGGCGACACGATGCGCATCAGCTTGACCGACGATCCCGTCGAAGAAGTGCGGGCCTGCTGGGCGCTGCTCCAGGCGCTGGGACTGCGCCGCCGCAGCCCCGAGCTGGTGAGCTGCCCCACGTGCGGGCGCTGCCAGGTCGACCTGATCGCGCTTGCCCAGGAAGTGGACGAGCGGCTGCGCATGGTCGCCAAGCCGATCAAGGTTGCGGTGATGGGTTGCGTGGTCAACGGTCCGGGCGAGGCGTCCGATGCCGACATCGGGGTGGCGTGCGGACAGGGAAGCGGCGTGCTGTTCAAAGGCGGCGAAACGCTTTACAAAGTGCCGGAGGACCAGATCGTCGAGACGCTGATGAGGGAAATCGACCAGATGTAGGTGCGGGTGCGCCTGTGCATTCGCGATGACCTTCCGTGCTCGGTGCGCGTTCCTTGGCGTACAATGTACAGGTTGCCCCTGCGCCTTGCGCTTAAGGGGCAGGGCGATACATGCGGTTCGAACACGAAAGGCACAACCATGACAACGTTTCTCAGAATGAGCCAGCTCTACGCTCCCACGCTGAAGGAAACCCCCTCCGATGCCGAGCTGGTGAGCCACCAGCTGCTGCTGCGCGCAGGCTTCATGCGCAAGAGCGCTACGGGCATGTACTCATACCTGCCTTTGGGATACCGCGTGATCAAGAAAGTCGAAAACATCGTGCGCGAGGAAATGGACGCCATCGGCTCGCAAGAGATCCTGATGCCCATCCTGCAGCCGGCCGAGCTGTGGCACGAAAGCGGCCGTTGGGACGACTACGGCCCCGAGCTGATGCGCATGGTCGACCGCCACGAGCGCAGCATGTGCCTAGGCCCCACGCACGAAGAGATCATCACCGCGCTGGTGCGCAACGAGCTGCGCAGCTACAAGCAGCTGCCGTGCTCGCTCTACCAGATCCAGGACAAGTTCCGCGACGAGATCCGCCCCCGCTTCGGGCTGATGCGCAGCCGCGAGTTCGTCATGAAGGACGCGTACAGCTTCCATGATTCCCAGGAGTCGCTGGAGCAGACCTACGCCGACATGAGCCATGCCTACGAGCGCATCTGCGAGCGCCTGTGCCTGGACTACCGTCCCGTGCAGGCGGACTCGGGCCAGATCGGCGGCAGCGTAACATGCGAGTACCACGCCCTTGCCCCCGCCGGCGAGGCCGAGCTGGTCAGCTGCTCGTGCGGCTATGCGGCCAACACCGAAGTCGCTGAGAGCTCGCCGCAACCCACCGAATTCCCCGAGACCGAACTGCGCAAGGTGGAGACCCCCAACGTGCACACGATCGCCGAGCTGGCGGAGTTTTTGGAATGCCCGGAAAGCTCGACGGTCAAGGCGATGCTGGGCAAGGACGAGGACGGCAAGCCCGTGGTGCTGTTCGTGCCGGGCGACTACGAGCTCAACGAGCTCAAGGCGCAGCGCAGCGTGCCCGGGTACACGCTGATGGACGACGAGGAAATCGAGGCTGCCGGCCTGCCCAAGGGCTCGATCGGCTCGGTGGGCCTGCCGGAAGGCGTGCGCATCGGTGCGGACAGGAGCCTGCAGAACATCGAGCACTGGGTCGTAGGTGCCAACGAGGACGGCTACCACTACGTGGGCGCCAAGCAGGGACGCGACTTCACCGTGGACTTCTGGGCCGACCTGAGCACCGCGCAGGAGGGCAATGCCTGCCCCGAGTGCGGCAAGCCGATGACGCTCACCCGCGGCATCGAAGTGGCCCAGGTGTTCCAGTTGGGCACGAAGTACTCCGAGACCATGGGTGCCGTGTACAGCGACGAAGACGGCGTGGACAAGCCCTTCATCATGGGCTGCTACGGCGTGGGCATCTCCCGCAGCATGCAGGCGGTGGCCGAGCAGCACAACGACGAGTACGGCCTGATCTGGCCGGCCTCGATCGCCCCGGCCCATGTGTGCGTGCTGCCGCTGACCGTGGGCGACGACGAAGTGCAGCCTGCTGCCGAAAAGCTCGCCGCCGACCTTGCCGAAATCGGGCTCGAAGTGGTGCTGGACGACCGCGACGAGCGCCCGGGCGTGAAGTTCGCCGAGGCCGACCTGATCGGCTGGCCGCTGCAGATCATCGTGGGCAAGCGCGGTCTGGCCAATGGCGAATACGAGATGAAGAACCGCCGCACCGGCGAGAAGTTCGCCATGAGCTTCGCGGACTTCGACGAGGCGCTGGAGCTTGCCCGGCAGGACAGGACGCCTGCGGACGAGTGGCTGCGCAACACGGCGGGCGTGGGCGGCATCGACGAGATCGAAAGCATCTAGGGCGCTTCGACGATGGCCCAACCTTCGGCTGAGCGCACCATTCGCGGCGTGCTGTTCGACTTGGACGGCACGCTGCTCGACACATACGACTTGATATCGGCGTCGTTTCACCATTGCATGGTCGACGTGCTGGGCGAAGACCGCAGCATGGACAAGTTCGACACCATGCTGGGCCAGCCCCTGGCCGTGCAGCTTGCGGCCTACGTGGACGACGAGGACGTGCTCACGCGCCTGCTTGCCAGCTACCGTGCGCACAACGCCCAAGCCCAGCACCATCTGCTGAAGGGCTTCGATGGGATCCCCGAGGCGCTTCAGGGCCTGAAGGCTGGGGGGTTGTCCTTGGGCGTGGTAACCGCGAAGATGCACGGTCCTGCCACCCAGAACCTGGAGATCGCCGGCATCCTCGATTACTTCGACTGCCTGGTGGGCGCCGACGACACCGAGCTTTCCAAGCCCGACCCCGGTCCCATCTTGGAGGGGGCGCGCCAGCTCGGCCTTGCGCCAAACGAGTGCTTCTACGTGGGCGACAGCCCCTTCGACATCCAGGCGGGCAACGCTGCAGGGTGCCCCACGATAGCCGTTCATTGGGGCCAGCACCCCCTGGACCGCCTGCTGGCGGCCGGTCCCACCTTCGAGTGCGCAACGCCCGCCGACCTGGCAAGCGTGGTGACGCGCCATGCCTAAGGTTCCCGAGCTGCTGGCTCCCGCCGGCGGGTGGGAGCAGCTCGAATACGCCATCCGCTTCGGAGCCGACGCGGTGTATCTGGCCACCGACATGTTCGGCATGCGCGCCCGCGCAACCAACTTCAACGTCGAGGAGCTGCCCCGCGTGGTGGACTACGCGCACGAGCGCGGCGTGCAGGTGCACGTGACGTTCAACACGCAGATGTACGAGCGGGACTTCCCCGAACTGGAAGCGCGCGTGAAGGCGGCGGGGGAGGCCGGCGTGGATGCCATGCTGGTGGGCGACCTGGGCGCGTTCCAGGTGGTGCGCGAGCAGGCGCCGGACGTGAGCATCCACGTGAGCACGCAGGCAAGCGTGTCGAATGCGCGCGCGGCGCTGATGTGGCACAGCCTGGGCGCCTCGCGTATCGTGTGCGCCCGCGAGATGTCGCTGGCAGACATCGCATCGATGCGCCAGCAGCTTCCCGCCGATCTGGAGATCGAGGTGTTCGTGCATGGCGCCATGTGCATGGCCGTGTCGGGGCGCTGCCTGATGAGCGACTACATGACGGGCCGCAGCGGGGTGGCGGGAAACTGCGCGCAACCGTGCCGGTGGAACTACGCCCTGCAGGAGGAAACGCGGCCAGGCGAGTTCTTCCCCGTGGAGGAAGACGAGCGCGGCAGCTACATCCTGAATGCCAAGGACCTGAACATGTTGGCGCATCTCGACGAGCTCGCACGCGCTGGCGTCGATTCGCTGAAGATAGAAGGGCGCAACAAGAAGGCGTTCTACGTGGCAACGGTGGTCAACGCCTACCGCCAGGTGCTGGACGGGGCCGATCCCTCTCAGTTCGCCGACGAGCTCGAGACGGTGTCGCATCGCCCCTACGGCACGGGCTTCTTTTTCGGGCCGGCGCATCAGACGCCGGAAGACGACCGGTACGTGCGCGCGTACAACTGGGCTCTGGAAGTGGAAACGTGCGCTCCTTGCGACGCCGGTGGCTTCACGGTGGAGGGGGCGTGCCGCAACCGGTTCTGGCTGGGAAGCACGCTCGAGGTGCTCACGCCGGGCGAGCCGGTGCGCAGCTTCGAGGTGGCGGGCCTGGAATACGTCGGCCCCATCCCCGGGCGCACGGCCTTCGCCCCCAACGCCGACGCGAAGCCCGGCCCGGTGCGCGAAGCGCAGCGCACGATGGAGCGCTATCGGCTGGTGTGCCCCTTCGAGGTGAAGCCGGGCGACATCATGCGCATCCAGCGCGCCTAGGACGCCGAACGCCTGGCGTTCGCGCGCGGCGTTTGAACACTTGGCGTATCTTGCCCTATCACCGCTTCCGCTGGTGGCAACCTCTGGTATGATGGGATGCAACTTAGTATCCAGCGTTGCAGAAAGGTAGGCGTTATGGGCAAAAGGGCCGAGGAGGCATTGGAGATCACCCCAGACGAGTTGGCCGATTATCTGCGCAAGAACCATTCCGTGTACATGGAGCACGACGGCACGTTGTATTACCTGACCGACGTGAACAACCACGATTGGCGTGCGCAAGACACGACGGTACTGAATGACAAGGGCCATTACACCGACTGCAGCGAGCTGGTGTACCTGGTCTACGAGTTCCTTGACCTGCCGTTCATCGACGGCAACAAGAGCATCATGGATGTGGCCGCCGAATCCACCTTCTACGCATCTGAGGGGTCTGGCGCCCGCTAACCCACAACTGCATATCGAATCGAAACGCAGGCTTCGACAAGAAGCCTGCGTTTTTCTGTGGCCGGAGTTGGGGAGCGCCTGGGCGGGCAGTCTGCCTGCGCTACAAGGGGGTGTGGTAGAGCTTCCAGTACAAGTCGAGCTCGTCTTGGCCCGGGCGGCTGGACAGCATCGTGACCGATCCTTCGCAGGTGGCTCCGGCCTGGATGCCGGCCTCTTCCAGCTTGCGGCGCAGCTGAGCTGCGGTGCCGTGTGCCCCGTCGAAGAACACCACGTCGCCCAAGATGCGGCTGATCTGGCGTTTCAGGTAGGGGTAGTGGGTGCAGCCGAGCACGACGCTGTCGATGCGCATGTCGGCGTACTTGCCGATGAGCTTGTCCAGCAGCGCGTCCATTTCGGCCGAGTCCGCCAGCCCCTCTTCGACCAGGTCGGCCAAGCCGGGGCATGCCTGGGTCAGCACCATCGAGTCGGAGCCGTAGGCGCGCGCCAAGGCATGGAACTTGTCCAAGTCCAGGGTGGTGCGCGTGGCCATCACCAAGATGCGGTCGTGGTCTGGCGCCAGAGCGGCCGGCTTCAGCGCGGGCTCGATGCCGATGATGGGCAGTTGGGGGTAGCGTTCGCGCAAGGCGGCGGCTGCGGCGCTCGTGGCGGTGTTGCAGGCGATGACGACGGCCTTGGCTCCCTGGTCGACGAGCCAGGATGCTATCTCGCAGCTTCGTTGGCACACGGCCTGCTCGGTCTTGGTGCCATAGGGCGCATGGGCGGAGTCCCCGAAGTACACGAAGCGCTCGTGGGGAAGCTCGCGCACCAGGGCCTGCAGCACGCTGATGCCGCCCACGCCCGAGTCGAACACGCCGACGAAACCGTCATGCGCGGAACCAGGCGATGCGGCTGGAATCTCTGGTAATGCGGGGTAGGACACGCCGGGCCTTACTCGTCGGCCGGCTGCATGCGCGCCTTGAACGTGTTCCACACGTCGTCGCTGGTGGCGCGGATGCCGTCGAGGGCCGCCTGCCAGCGCTTTGCGTTCTCGGCGGGGCTCAAGGTTGCCTTGAATGCGTGGGTCATGAACGTCTTTTCGGGCTTGTTCAGTCCGGGAATCACCACCAGCAGCGGGATCAGCGGGTAGTCCTCGCGGTTGCAAAACGCGATGAGCGCCAGCAAATCGTCGGCGGTGGAGCGCTTCCACACGTCGTCGCCGATCATCTCGGAGAGTTTGGCTTCGTCAATGAGCATGTCCTCGGCAGGGCCGGTCGCATGATCGCGCGCCCAGTCGATGAGCACGTCGGCGATTTTCATTTGCTTTGACGTCAGCGGTTCCATGGTGATTCCTTCCTCGTACGTAGTACGTATCATAGCTCAAAACCACAGGTGAATACGTGGTCCCAGGTCCAGGGGCGCCGCGTCTTTCTCCGGCTGCAGCTGTGCGCTTTCTCGCAATGCGTCCTGCCTGCAGCTTGCGGAAACGCCGCACGCCGGGCTTTCTCAGGGTTCTCTCAGGTTGTTTTGCAATCATATGCATACAGACAAGGCTTGTTTGAATTACGTAGAAGCGAATTCCGAACGTTCATAGGTGCAACGAAACGACCAAGGAGGAGATTGAGATGATGAAAAGAATCGCCGCACTGAAGACCTCGACGCTGCTGGTGCTGTCGGTGTTCGCCGTGTTGGTACTTGGTTTCAGCGGCTATGCCATCGCCCAGGGTTATTGGCAGTTCTCGAGCGATCCGACCATTGCGCGCCTGCAGGCGCAGGAGGCTGCCGCAGAGGCCGCTGAAGACCAGGCCGAGGCCGACTACGCCGCGCAAGTGGGAGCCCCCGATGCAGCCGAGGAGGCCGAAGAGGCCAGGATTTCCGCCCAGATAGCCCAAGAGGCCCAGGCGAACGCCGATGCAGTCGCCGCCCAGGCTGGCCAGACGGCCACCGATCCGCAGGCGGCTCCCGCCCAGCCCGACGCGCAGCCGGCCCCCGAGCAGCCTGCTCCGGTCGAGGCGGCTCCCCAGCCTGCTCCGGTCGAGGTTGCCCCTCAGCCCGCGCCTGCCCAGGTGCCCGATGGCGGCGCTGTCTACGGCGACGACGTCTACAAGCAGGAAGGCGGCGTTGTCTACGAATGGGATGATGGCCGCTGGGAAGTCGAGTCCGACAAGCAGATCGTCAACAACGTCGTCTACGAATGGGACGACGGGCGTTGGGAAGCCGACGACGACGATTGGGACGATGACGACGACTAGTCAAGCCGAGGCATCTCCGCTGCCCGAGGGCGCTTGAGCCCTCGGGCAGCCGGCAGGCAGGGTCCGAGTTTCCAACTGGTACAATACGCATCACATTTCGCGCATGCCAGTTGACCGCCCATGAAGGAGCAAGCCATGCGTATCCTCATCGTGGAAGACGAAAAGAACATTGCCGACTATGTCAGGAAGACGTTCGAGTCTGAAGGGTTCATCGTCGATGTGGCATACGATGGCAACACGGCCCTGGACATGGCGCTCGACCAGGTCTACGACGCCATCACCCTCGACATCATGCTGCCCGGAATGAACGGCTACGAGGTATGCAAGCAGATCCGTGCGGCGTCCATCAACACCCCGATCCTGATGCTCACGGCCAAGGACGGCGAATTCGACGAGGCGGACGCACTGGACATCGGCGCCGACGACTTTCTGCGCAAGCCTTTTTCCCTGGTGGTGCTGGTGGCGCGCGTGCGTGCGCTGATCCGCCGCGGCGGGTCGAGCAGCGGAACCCTGGTGACGGTGGGCGACCTGACGCTGGATTCCAACTCGAAGGTCGTGCAGCGGGCCGGTCAGGAAATCGTGCTCACGCCGCGCGAGTTCCAACTGCTCGAATACCTGATGAACAACCCTGGGCAGGTATTGTCGAAGACCCAGCTGATGGAGCGCATCTGGGGACATGGCTTTGCGGCGGATGAGAACGTCATCGAAGTCTACATCGGCTACCTGCGCAAGAAGATAGACAACCCCTTCGACGAGCCCCTGATCCATACGGTGCGCGGGCGCGGCTACAAGATCGAGGCAAGTGTGAAATGAGCATCGGGCTTCCACAGAGCATTCGCGGCAAGGTGACGCTGGCCACTGCGGCCGTCACGCTCGTGGCGATGGCGGTGATCGTGGCAACCACGGCCTATGCGACGCAATGGGTGCTGAAGAACACGATCGCCACGTCGCTTTCGGAGCGACTCGACCGCGCGCAGCAGGCGGTGGAGGACGGGGACTACGAGCTCGCCATCGACATCTCGGGCAGCGACTTGCTCCAGATCATCGATGCCAACGGCAACGTGCTCGCTTCCTCGTCGAACAACAAGAAGCTCGCCCCGCTGACGGGCATCGACCGCGACGACGACGAGTTCGAACTCGACGACCTGGAATTCGAGGTCGACGACGATGACGCGGAAGATGCGCGCAAGGCGTCGGCTGCGGCCGCGCGCGCTGCAGGCGACAGCGCTGCTGCGGGGGAGGCCACCGCTACCACCACGACGACGCAGCAAGCCGCATCGGGCGGCTCGGATGCCGGCACCGCCGGCGCGCAGGGTTCGGCCGGTGGCGGTGCGGCGGCAGCTCCCCAGGCCCCAGCTTCGGCCGACGATGACGACGATGACGACGACAGCGATGATTACGACCAGCAGCCCGCCCCGGCCCAGCAAACGCAGGACTGGGACGACGACGATGATGACGACGATGCACCGCAGCAGAACACCTACGTTGCCCCCGCGGCTGACGATGACGACGATGACGATTACGACGAAGACGAGGTGCAGAAGCAGGCGGCGAACACCCAGGCTGCGCGCGACGACGATGACGACGATGACGACGATGACGACGAACCGAAGCGCGCGAAGGGATCGGTTCCGCGCGGTGCATTCGTGCAGGTGGCATGGGCAGACGATTCGTCTGCTTCCGGCACGACCGCCGCGAGTGCGACCCATGCGTCGGGTGCGTACATCGATGCGTCGGACGTGCTGGGCGACGCCGGCCCGTATCTGGTGATGAAGCGCGCGGCTACCAGCCCCGATGGCCCCGTGACGCTCGCGGCGGTCACGTCCTTGGCCCCTGCCGTGCGCGCAGGCCAGGTGACGGCCCAGCTGCTGGGCGCGGTGATGCTGCTGATGCTGCTGGCGGTCGTGCTGTTCACCTGGCTGATGACCGAGCGCACGTTGCGTCCCGTCGAGCAGATGCGCGCCACAGCCGAAAGCATCAACGCGAGCGACCTGAGCGCGCGCATCCCGGTGCCCGAGGGCGATGCGGACCTTTCGCGCCTGGCAACCACCTTCAACGACATGCTTGCGCGCGTGGAAAGCTCGTTCAACGACCAGAAGCGGTTCATCTCCGATGCCTCCCATGAGCTGAAGAGCCCGGTGGCGGCGACGAGCGTGATGATCGAAACCCTGCAGGCGCATCCCGAAAGCGTGGACTCGGACCAGGTGCTCAGCGACCTCGAATCGGAAAACCAGCGCATGGGCAGCATCGTGGGTGATCTGCTCCATCTGGCGCGCAGCGACGAAGGGCGCATGGTTGTGGCGAAGCGCCCCATCGATCTGATGGACCTGCTGTTCGAGGAGGTCGCATCGCTGCGCAGCCGCTCGAGCGTGACGGTGGATACCGCCGACGTGTCGCCGGTGGTCTGCGAGGCCGACCCCGACCAGATGAGCCACGTGGTGCGCAACCTCATGGACAACGCCGCACGCTACGCAACTTCGAAGGTGAAGGTGTCGTGCGACGAGGTCGATGGCCAGGTCATCATCCTGGTGAGCGACGACGGGCCGGGCATCCCCGAAGAGGACCGGGAGCGCGTGTTCGGGCGCTTCGTGCGCCTCGACGACGGTCGCAGCCAGGACATGGGCGGTACGGGGCTGGGCCTGTCGGTCGTGCGCAGCATGGTGGAGGCCCACGACGGCACGGTGTTCTTCGGCGAACCCGAAATCGGCGGTGCGACCGCAGTGGTGAGCATTCCCGCATAACGTGCGCCTGCCTTGCCCCGTGTCGCACGGCGAAACAACGGCGACATACGGCTTGGGTATAATCAGGGTGCATGATGTAACGCGAAAGGAGTGCTCGATGAAGAGCTGTTCTCGGTGCATGTTCGCCGTGTGCGCCTGCCTGGCCGTTGCCGTGATAGGGTTCGTTTTCGCCACCCCGCCTGCGTTTGCGGCGCCCCAGATCAAGGACGGGGTCGCCTACGTGGCGGACGTCTCGTGGGGCAAGGCGAGCGGCGCCAAGCCGTCCGACTACCTGGAGAGCAAGGTCGTGGTGCTGCGCGAGCAGGGGAACCTGTACGCCGGCCTGGTCAGCATCGACGAAGCCAAGGACAAGCAAATCAAGAAGGTAACGGTTGGCGATGGCCAGGTGGCAGAAACCGCCGCTGCCGAAAACAACACGCACGTCTACATGTTCCCCATCGCATCGCTCGATGCCCCCACGCGCGTCACGATCCAGCTGGCGTCGGGCACGGCGGCGGCCGACATGACCATCAAGACCGAGACGCTGGTGCAGGCTCCGATGGACACCGAATGGGTGCGCCTGTGGGGAGAGACGGCACTCGACACGATGACCGTGATCGTGAACTCCGCATTCTCGAAGGCCGACACGGTGGTGATTGCAAGCGCCAACGGCTATTGGGACGCGCTGGCGGCCAGCAGCCTGGCCGGTGCGCTCAATGCCCCGGTGCTGCTCACCGACCCTGCGGGCCTGTCTTCGCAGACGGCGACGCTGGTGAAGAAGCTGGGGGCGACCAAGGCGTACGTGTGCGGCGGCACGGCAGCCGTGACGAGCACCGTGGAAACCCAGTTGAAGGGCAACGGGGTGAAGACGGTGGTGCGCCTGGGTGGCGCCGATGCCCAGGAAACCGCCTTGCTCATCGCGCAGGAGCTGGGGCAGAACAGGGCGTCAACCGCCATCGTGGCCACGTCGGACGGATACTGGGACGCACTGTCGGCATCGCCGTACGCCTATGCCAACAAGGCGCCCATCTACCTGACGGATGCAAACGGGAACCTGAAGCAGAGCGTGCGCGCCGCCATCCAGGCGGCAGGTTACGACACGATCGTGATTGCGGGCGGCCCCGCCGTGGTCCCGGCGCAGACCGAGCAGGTGCTGAGCACGCTGGCGAAGACGGTGCTGCGCAAGCAAGGCCAGACGGCCTACGGCACCTCCCTCGACTTTGCGAACTGGGCCGTGTCGACGGGCATGACGGCGGACCTGCTGGGCGTGGCAACCGGCACGGGCTACTGGGACGCGCTCACGGGGGCCGCGTTCTGCGGCGCGAAGAACTCGGTGCTCATCCTGGCCGACGACGCCTACCTGGACACCGTGCGGGGATTCGTCACGCCTCATGCCAAGGACATCTACCACGGGTACGTGTTCGGGGGCGAGGCGGCCGTGGGCAAGACCACGTTCGACTCGCTGCAGCTGGCCACGTCGGCCGCGTTGTCGAGCCTGTAGCAGGCGGTTGCAACCAACGTTTGGGTGCGGCGCTTCGGGCGCCGCGCTTTTTTTGGAGCGTCCCGTCCGACCTGGCCTTTGGTTGTACCATAGGCGACACGAAAACGAACCCAGGAAAGGTATTGCCCCATGCTCGAACCACAACAAGAACTGCATGGCTTCACCGTCTCGTCGGCCGAAGACATGCCCGAGATCGATGGACGCGCTTTCGTCATGCGCCACGCGTGTGGCGCGCAGCTGCTCTACCTGCAAAACGACGACGAGAACAAGGCGTTTTCGATCACGTTTCGCACGCCGCCTGCCGACGACACCGGCGTGTTCCACATCCTGGAGCACTCGGTGCTGTGCGGGTCCGACAAGTTCCCGGTCAAGGAGCCGTTCGTGAACCTGCTGAAATCCAGCATGCAGACGTTCTTGAACGCGATGACCTTTTCCGACAAGACGATGTACCCCGTTGCCAGCACCAACGAGCAGGACCTGATCAATTTGATGGACGTGTACCTGGACGCCGTGCTCAACCCGGTCATCTACGCCGACCGCCACATCTTCGAGCAGGAAGGCCATCATCTCGAGGTGGTGCGCGAAGAAGGCAAGGACGCGTCGCTGGTGTACAACGGCGTGGTCTTCAACGAGATGAAGGGCGTTCTGTCCGACCCCGAAAGCGTGCTCTACCATGCCGTGAACCGCAGCCTGTTCGAGGGCACGTGCTACGAGTTCGAAAGCGGCGGGCATCCGCGCTCCATTCCCCAGCTTACCTACGAGGGCTTCCTGGACACGCATGCGCGCCACTACCGCCTGGACCGCGCCTACATCGTGCTGTACGGCGACATGGACATCGACCGCATCCTGGGCTTTTTGGACGAATCCTACCTGGGCGCGATGAAGCTGCGCACCGACGACGAGCCGAACCCGCTGGGCACGTACGCACCGCGCAAGGCGCAGGACCGCGTCGTCACGATGAACACGGCTCCCGAAAACGCGTGCGTGGGCATGGGCTACGTCATCGGCTCCTCCCGCGATTTCGAGCGGGTGCTTGCCAGCGAGATCCTGATCGACGCGCTGATGGGCGGCAACGAGTCGCCGTTGAAGCGCGCGATCCTGGACGCCGGCCTGGGTGGCGACTGCACGGCCTACGTGATGGATGCGCAGGCCCATCCTTCGGTGCTGCTGATGCTGAAGAACGCCCGCGAGGGCGTGGCGGACGACTTCCGCGCCCTGGTGCAGGACGAGTCGCGCAAGCTGGTCGAGCAGGGGATTCCCCGCGACATGCTCGAGGCGGCGCTGTCGCAGATGTCGTTTTCGCTGCGCGAGCGCGACCGCGGCATCGCCGATGGCGTGGCGCTTGCCGTCAGCGCGATGGCGGGGTGGCTGTACTCCGACGACGACGCCACCACGTACCTTCACTACGAAGAGCCGCTCGCCCACATGAGGGAAGGCCTGGAGGGCTCGTATTTCGAGGACTTGCTGCGCGAGCTGCTGCTCGAAAACGACCATTGCGCGTTGGTGGACCTGCAGCCGGAGACGCCCGAGACGGACGATGAGGCCGAAGAGCTGGCCGCGCTGGCGCGCACGCTGGATGAAGAGGGCTTTGCGCGCATCGAGCGCGAGGTGGAGGATTTGCGCCGCCGCCAGGAAGAACCCGACAAGCCCGAAGACCTGGCGAAGCTGCCCCAGCTGCGCGTGTCCGACATCGGCCCGATGAAGCCCGAGTCGCAGATGGCGGTGATGCGCGACACGCCGCTTCCGTGCCTGTACCACGACCTGCCCACGCGCCACATCGACTACGTGCATGCGTATTTCGACCTCGGTTGCCTGACGTTCGACGAGCTGCCCTATGCGGCGGTGCTCTCCATGCTGCTGGGCAGCTTGGCAACCGGCAAGCGCAGCGCCGCCGAGCTGGACAGCTACACGCGTTCGCACCTGGGCGACCTGCAGTTCTCCATCGAGTCGGGCTCGGTCGCAGACCGGCGCGCCGGCGGTGACGAGGACGCCGACGCCGAAGCACTGCTGGGCCCCTGGCGCCCCGGCAGCACCTATGCGCAGATGGTCGTGTTCGCCAGTGCGCTGTCCGAAGAGGTGGGCAGCCTGGTGGACCTTCCGCGCGAAGTGTGGGAGGAAACGTGCCTGAACGACCCGTCGCGCATACGTGACATGCTGGTGCAGCGGCGCATAGCGCTCGAAGAGTCGTTCGTGCAATCGGGCCACAAGCACGCCGCTCTGCGGGCAGGCTCCTACGTGCTGCCCGTGTTCGTGCTGGGGGAGCAGATCGCCGGCGTCGACTTCTACCGCTTCCTGGTCGATCTGCTCGAGCATTTCGACGAGCGCATCGACGGCTTGCTCGAAACCCTGGAAAGCGTGCGCGCGCGGGTGTTCACCAAGGACAACTGCATCGTGGGGTTTGCCGGATCGCCCGAAGACCGCGACCTGTTCTGGCGCAAGGCCGGCACGTGGGGATTGCCCGATGCCGAAGGGCAGGGCGGGTCTCGCCTGGCCATTCCCGAACCACGCGTGCTCAACGAGGCGTTCGCCATCCCCAGCGACGTGTGCTATTCGGTCAAGGCGGCACGCATGCCCGATTTCAACTACGCCGACGGAACATGGGAGGTGCTCACGCGGGCACTGTCGTACGACTACCTGTGGAACGAAGTGCGTGTGAAGGGCGGTGCCTACGGGTGCGGGTTCAAGCACACCGCGCAGGGGTACGGCCGCTTCCATTCGTATCGCGACCCCCAGATCGACGAGACCCTGCGCCGCTACGACGAGGCTGCCGGCTGGGTGGCTGCGTTCGACCCCGACGAGGCCGAGATGGAAGGCTATGTGGTTTCCACGGTGGCGCGATACGATGCGCCGGTGAAGCCGCGCCAGCAGGCGCGCAACAAGGAAAAGCTGTTCTTCCGCCGCGATTCGGTCGATACGAAGGCGGTGCTGCGCAGTCAGAGCTTGGCGTGCACGGTGCAGGACGTGCGCGGTCTGGCCCCCGCGCTGGAGGGCATGCGGGACCAGCAGATCGTCTGCACCTTCGGCAACCGGGCGCTGATCGAGCAGGCGCGCGCGCCGTTCAAGAGCATCGAGCCCCTGCTGGGGTAGCAATCACCGCTGCCCCAGCGCTCGTCGCGCTTAGCCTACGTGCTGCTTGGCGTCCTGCCACAGCACTTCGAGCTCGTCGGTGGAATACGAGTCGATGGAGCGTCCCTGCGCATGGGCAGCCGCTTCCATGGCCTGCCACCGGCGGGTGAACTTGGCGCAGGTCTTGCGCAGGGCGGTTTCGGCGTCGATGCGGCTCTTGCGGGCGACGTTGACCAGCGCGAACAGGATGTCTCCGAATTCGAGCTCGGCCTCGGCGCTGCCCTGGGGTGCGCGCTTGAATTCGGCGATCTCTTCGTCGACCTTCTCCCAGACGTCGTCGACCGTGTCCCATTCGAACCCCACGGCCACCGTCTTGCGCGACACCTCGTGGGCGAGCATCAGCGCGGGCTGCTGGGCGGACACCTCGTCGAGCAGGCCCGCAGGCGTTTCGGGGTCCAGTCCCTGCTCGGCCAGCCGCTTGGCACGCGCTTGCGCCTTGAGCTTCTTCTCGTGAACCTTGATCAGGTCCCACATGTCGAGCACTTCGCTTGGTTCGCGGGCTTCCCCGGGGGCAAAGCCCACCTGCTCGGCCACCTCGTCGGGGTCCAGGCCCGCTGCGGCGAAGGCGGCTTCGGTGCCGAACACATGCGGATGGCGGCGCACGATCTTGGTGTTCACGTCGTCTGCCACATCGTCGATCGTGAACTCGCCGGCGTCTTCGGCCATCTGCGCCTGCAGAACCACCTGCAGCAGCACGTCGCCCAGCTCCTCGCGCATGTGCTCGATATCGCCCTCCTCGATGGCCGCCACGGCCTCGTAGGCTTCCTCGATCATGTTCTTCGCGATGCTGGCGTGCGTTTGCTCAAGGTCCCAGGGACATCCTTTGCCGGGGGTGCGCAGCGCGGCGATGGTCTGCACGAAGGCGTTGAAGGCGGGATGGTTGGGCGCCGTTGCCGGGTCGGGCACGGGCATGGGGGTGGTGGAATCTTGGGTCATGCGGTCTCCTTGCGGGATGGTCGTTCGACTTCATTGTACCTGCAGGCATCCCACGACCGCCCGTCACGGGCGGCCAGAACCGCCAGCAGGGCGGCCGTGAACGCCGTGATGCAGACGAGTCCGAACAAAAACGTCGGCCAGGGCATCGTGGCCACGACGGTGATGAGCGCCGTGACGATGCAGTACGAAAAGCTCGAGAGCGCCGATGCGGTGCCCACCAACGTGGGCGGCTGGTCGAGAAGTTCGATGTAGGCGCCGGGGCGGATGATGCCTTCGGCAAGCGCGTAAGGCACGAAGGCCAGCAGCAGGAACGCGGCGCCCAGGTGGGCGAAGGCGGCGAGCAGCACGGCGGATACGCAGGTGAGCGCCGTGCACACGATGCCGATGCGGCGGATGTCCAGCTTCTTCGACAGCACCAGGTAGACGTAGGGGGCGAGCATGTTCACGAAGCATGCCGCCGCATAGACCAGGCTGTACTCGAGGTAGCCAAGCCCGAACTCGTCGAGCAGGATGTAGGACGAGCAGGCGATGAAGGCGAAGAAGGGCATGCCGCCCAAGGCGAAGAACACCGTGAGCGAGCGAAATCCCTTCACCTTCGTCAGGCGCTTCATGTCCGTGCCCATCAGGCGCGTGGTGCGCGCAAACCCCTCGTGGGTGCGCGCTTCGGGAGGCAGGGTCTCGGTGACGAGCAGGGTGAGCACTATCGTGATGGCGCCGAACACGGCGAGCAGCACGAAGATGCCGCGCCAGTCCATCAGGCCGAGCATCAGCGATCCCAGAAACGGTGCGGCGACCGGGCCGATGATCACCAGCGACTGCATCAGCGACAGCGACGTCTTCAGGTCCCTTCCCTGGTAGGAATCCTTCAGCAGGGCGGGCGCGATGGTGCTGGATATGCCGTATCCGATGGCCTGGCCGCATCGTCCCAAGACGAGCACGGTCATGCTCTGCGAGACGGTGCAAACCACCGACGACGCCGTGAACAGCACGCTGGCGAACACGAGCACGGGCTTGCGGCCCTTCTGGTCCGACACCGAGCCCGACAGTACCATGGCCACGGCGCTGAACAGCAGGAACATGAACACGGTTTGGTTCATGTGCAGGGCCGAGACGCCGAACGCCTGCTGCATGACGGGCAGGGCAGGCGTGTACATGTCCAGTGCCACGATCTGGAGCAGGTCGATCAGCAGGACGCACACGAAAAACGTGCGTCCCGTCAAAAACCGTTGATGCGATACGAGTTGCATATGCGGCGCAAGCTGGGCAGGGCGGCTACCTGTGGACGGCTACTGCAGCGTGCGCCACGTGGCAAGCGCTTCCAGGCTTCCCTCCGCCTGCGATTCGGGGGTGTCGGACAGCGGCAGTGCGCCCAAGCGAAGCGATTGCCCGTCCTTCAGCAGGATGAACCCGCCCACGCCCGATGTGGGCTGGTAGGCGCGCGCCATGCCGCCGTCGATGACGATGAGCTTGCCGTCGCATTTCACGGGGTCTTCGCCGTCCTTGACCTTCACGGGCACGTGGCCGCAGACGATGCGCGACGTGGCGGGGTCCATGCCGAACTCCCCGAAGATGCGTGCTGCGGTGGCCTCGTCTTCCAGCAGGCGGTAGAAGGGGTTCTTCTCTTCCTTGCGCGCGGCCTTGTATTCGATCAGGTACAGCTCGAAGGTGGCCATCTTGCTCTTGGCAAACAGCGGCGAGGCCTCTCCAAGCCACAGGTACCAGATCAGATCGGCGCCCTTCTTGCGTGCTGTTGGATCGTCGGCCTCGAATGCATCGCGCACGGCGGCCTCGACCGCGTCGAACAGGGCGCGGCCCGACAAGGGCGTGCCGAAGACGCCGGTCGACTTGCAGGTGCCGTCGGCGTTCAGCGGCATGCAGGCGTGGAAGAGCAGCGTGTCGTCGCAGATCTTGTACAGGCTGCCATGCTCCATGAACACGGCGATGTGGCGCTGCAGGCGCTCGCAGGAGCGGAACGCGTCCACCAGGCTGTCGAGCACGCGCTGCTCGTCGGGCGTGAGGCGGTAGGGGTCGGCGGGGTCGATCGTGGGAAACACCTTGTCCATCAGCTCGTGGGTTTGCCCTTCGAGCTCGACCGTGCCGGCATCGTAGTCGATGCGGTGGAGTAGGTTGCGGCCCTCCAGGCCGAACGAGGGGTTCTCGGCGATCAGCTTGGCTTCGGCTTTGAACTGGATGTACGCCATGGCCTTCTGGATCTTCTTGGTGATCTCCAGCTCGTCCGCGTCCAGGTCGGGGCTGCCTTTGCAGCCGAAGGCCACGCAGGGGTCGTCGCCGTAGGCCGTGTGCGCGAACTCTCGCAGCGGCGCCAGGTCGATGCCGTAGGTTTCTTCCAGAATCGACAAGTTGCCGTAGCGCGCGCAGATGCGCACGGCGTTGGCGACGCAGCCCGGCTGACCGAGTGCGGCGCCCATCCACAGCACGTCGTGGTTGCCCCACTGGATGTCCAGTTGCGGGTAGCTTGCCAGAGCGTCCATGACCAGGTCGGGTTCGGGCCCGCGGTCGTAGATGTCGCCCACCACGTGCAGATGGGTGCCTTGCGGCGTGTTGCGCAGGATGCGCGCGAACGTTTCGTAGTTGCCGTGGATGTCCGACACGAACAGTTC
>CACXFZ010000042.1 GCA_902767025.1 uncultured Coriobacteriaceae bacterium | reverse complement strand
TGGCGCTCCAAGCCTTCGGTCACGGGCGGAAGCCCGCTCCCTTCGGCTTTCCCGCCAATTCGGGGCACCTGGACGAACTCAGCTGACTCTTCGACCACCTGCATCTCGTGGCGCGCCCTGCTGGACCTGCGGGGTTGGCCGCTGTTGCGGGTTCCCTCGACCTACGGGCGCGGCGGCGCTCCGCTGGCCGCGCTGCTGCCTGGCGGGACCTGCGAGCGGGGTTGGGCCGTGGGGTCGCCGGACCTGATCGCGGCGGCGCTTCGCTGGCCGCTGGGGCGTGGGGGCCTGGCGGGACCTGCCGGGTTGACTGATGTTGCGGCCTCTTTCGACCTGATCGCGGCTTCGCTTCGCTGGCCGCGCGTGCCTGGCGGAACCTGTGAGTGAGGGTGGGCTGTGAGTTTGCTTGACCTGCTGCTCTCGTTGGCCTATTTCTCGGACTCCAGTCTGCGCTCTAGGGCGTCGTGGTGGCTCGAGTACTGCAGCGCCGCCTCGCGCGTGATGGTTCCTGCCTTGTACAGCTGGTAGAGGCTTTCGTCCATCGTGATCATGCCGCTGGCGCTGCCTGCCGCGATGGCCGAGTCGATCTGGTGCGTCTTCTCGGAGCGGATCAGGTTCCTGATGGCCGGGTTGCACAGCATGATCTCGAACACCGGCACCGTGTCCTTGCCGTCGGCGGTGGGCACGAGCTGCTGGCTGATGATGGCCTGCAGCGTCATCGAAAGCTGCAGCCTGGCCTGATGCTGCTGTGCGGCGGGGTAGGTGTCGATGATGCGGTCGATCGTGCTCGCTGCGCTCGTGGTGTGCAGCGTCGAGAACACCAGCTGCGCCATCTCGGATGCGGACACGGCCGTCGAGATGGTGTCGAGCGTGCGCATCTCGCCCAGCAGCAGGATGTCGGGGTTCTCGCGCAGCGCGCTGGTGAGCGCTTCGGCGTATGTGGCCACGTCGGTGGGGATCTCGCGTTGCGTGACGATGCACTTGTCGTGCTTGTGCACGTACTCGATGGGGTCCTCCATCGTGATGATGTGGCCGGCGCGCGTGTGGTTGATGCGGTCGATCAGGCAGGCGAGCGTGGTCGACTTGCCCGCGCCCGACGGGCCGGTGACCAGCACCAGGCCGCGCTTCAGGTCGGCGCAGCGCATCACGGTCTCGGGGATGTTGAGCTCTTCGGCGTTGGGCATGCCGAAGGGGATCACGCGGATGATCGAGGCGAAGCTGCCGCGCTGGCGGAACACGTTCGCGCGGAAGCGTCCCACGCCGGGGATGCTGAAGCTGAAGTCGTCGTCGTGGTTCACGCCGCTCTCGAAGAACGAGAAGTCGCGGTTGGCCGCCTGGTAGATCGACTCGATGACGGCACGCGTGTCCGCGGGCGTGAGCGTGGGGGTGTCGGTGCGCACTTGCCGGCCGCCGATCTTGTACGACAGCGGCAACCCCGCCACCACGAAGATGTCGGATGCCTCCGCTTTCACCATCTCGCCCAGAAACGTGTTGATGTCCATGGTTCCTCCTTGCGGTTGCGCAGGCCTTAGGCGCCCTGCCACAAATGCGTGTCTTCCTTCGACTCGATCTTTGCCTCGCTGCTCCAGTGCTCGACGGAGTACGTCAAATCGTCTTGTATGGCCAGCACGACCTTCAGCGTGCGGTTGCCCGCGGTGAACGACTTGCTCACTTCGCGTCCCTGGCTGTCGTCGTCCTGCACGGCCGCGCGCACGGCTGCGGCCGCATCCTGCGCTCCCGCCGCGCCTCCCCGCATGCGCGACAGCTCTTCGTCGACCTGTGCCAGGAAGTCCTGGCCGGCGCGCTCGTTCTCGTAGAGCGCCTGGATGGAGTCGGCCTGCTTCTGCGCAGTCAGCTGGCTCGCGCGCGCCGTCGTGAACGAGAGCACCGCCATTGTGGCCAGCCCGAGCACGATCACCATGCTCAGGATGGTCAGCGGGCCGATGCGCACGATATGCTGACGCGTGTTCATCGGCTGCCCGTCCTCTCCTCAGAGCCCAGGTAGCGCTTCGTCTCGACCGTGAACGAGCCTTCCTCGCCGGCGGGAAGCGGGTGCGCGAACACGCGGATCTCGAGCATCTGGCCGGTGCCAGAGGGCTGCGCGGTGCACGAGGTCTCGACCGCATAGGCCGCACCATCTTGCCCGCAGGGCTGCGCGTCCTTGTCGAAGTACGCGACCTCGCTGCCTTCCGCTCCCTTGGCGGCAGCGGTCTCGGCAGCGCGCGTGGCGAGCAGCTGGGCGGTGGTGGAGTCGTGCGCGGCCTGGCCGATCTTGGACGAGGTCGCGAACAGCTGCACGGTCAGGGCCAGCGCCAGCCCCAGGAAGGCCAGCAGCAGCATGGCCTCGATCGCGAAGGCGCGGCCACTGCCAATGCCGTTGGCGGGGCGGGCGTGGGCGGCGCTGCGTGCCAGGATGTTTCCCGCATCGAGGCTCATCGGCGCCCTCCGTCCGTGCAATGCAGGGCTATGGCGGTCGTGCCCGCATCGGTGGTCACTTCCAAAAGCCCGTCTTCGGTGTAGACGAACGAGAACAGGGAGTTCTCGACCAGCTTCGTGGCGCGCTGCGGGGTGTAGGCGGCCCCTTGCAGCGCGTACTCTTCCACGAGCATCCCCTCGTACTGGTAGATGCGCGTTTCGTATTCTCCCGCTTCGGTGTTCACCGCCAGCACCAGCGCCGGGCCTTCGGGGCCCTCGCCCACGCGCACGGCGTCGACGGCGTCTGCGTAGCGCACGCCGTTGGCCACCACCGATCCGGCGATGCGCGCCCGGTCGTCGGCGCTGCGGGTGTCGGAGATGCGCGTGTAGGTGAGCACGCCCACGGCCAGCGCTGCCATCAGCAGCGCCATGACCACGACGAACAGGATGGCTTCGAGCATCGCGAACAGGTCGCCCTTCTTCGAGCGCTCGTAGGCGCGCAGCCTGCTCAGCGTGGGTGTGGACGTCAGGCTCATCGCGCGACCACCACCACGCTGGGTGCGACGTTGTCGGCATAGCATTCGTAGGTGATCAGGTAGTCGCGCTCGTTCACGTGCAGCCCGTAATGGTCCTTCAGATAGCCCAGCGACGCGGGGAAGGCCCCCTCGATCGCGTAGCATTCCAGCGCGCTGTCCATGATTGCCTGGCGCATCGAGCGGGCCGCCTGTTCGCGCACCGCGGCCTGCATCGCGAAGAACACGACCACGGCCAGCGCCAGCGTCACCACAAGCGCGATGGCGATGCGCACGATGGAGCGACGATGCTGGATGGCCGAGGCTGTGGACTGCGGATGGTACATGCGCCTAGCCTATCGATCCCAGGATGCCGATCAGCGGCACCATCACGGCGATCATCGCCGCGCCCACGGTGACGGTCAGAAACGCCGTCAGGGCGGGCTCGATGCGGTCGAGCGATTCGTCCATCTGCACCAGCGCGTCCTCGAAGAAGGTGTCGCTCATGCGGTCGAGCACCTCTTCCAGGCGCCCCGACGTGTCGCCCACCTTGAGCATGCGGGCGTACACCGGCCCGTAGATGTCGTTGTCGAGCATGGCCTGCGCCAGGCTCTTCGATTCGTCCGGGTCCTGCATGTCGGCGACGGCGGCGTCCAGGTGCGCGCGCAGTTTCGGCTCGTCGACGGTGGCCGCAGCGCGTTCGAGCGCCTCGTCCACGGGCATGCCCACCGACGCGTACGAGGTGAGCACGGTGGTGAAGCGCGACAGCGCCAGCTGCTGCGAGGCGTCGCGTGTCAGCGGCAGGCGGCCGAGCAGCCCCTCTATTGCGTGCAGGTTGCCCTGCGACTTGGTCATGAAGGCCACCACCAATGTGGCCACGGTGCCCACCAGGGCCATGATCAGCGCGATCCAGCCGATGGCCAGCGCGATGTTGACGAAGCCGAACGATCCGCCGGCCAGGCCGCCCGACACTTCCTGGTAGGTGTTCAGGAACACGGGCATGATCACGGCCATCGTGAATATCAGGATGACGCTCATCAGCGCGAACAGCGCCACCGGGTACATCACCGACGTGTGCAGCTTCGAGAGCAGCCGGTCTTCCTCGTTGTAGTAGCGGGCAAGCGAGGTCAGCGTGCCGTCGAGCCTGCCGGACGTCTCGCCGGTGTGCACCATCTGCACGGCGAAGTCGGGGAACATCCCCGTGTCGGCCATGGCTTGCGCCAGCGGCTTGCGGGCGACCACGCCCTCGTAGGTTTTCTGGCAGGCTTGCTGGAAGACGCTGTCGTTGGTGCTGTCGCCCAGCAACCCCAGCGCTTCTTCGGTTTGGATGCCGGCGTCCAGCATGACCGCGATGCTCTCGCAGAACACGCCTACCGCGCCGCTTTCCAGGTTCTTGCTTGCCATCGGCCCTCCTTGCACTTCCTTAATAGGTGTATCGATCGCTGTATTCGGAACCATCGCCGATGGTATCCTCGGCGCCTGCAGCCGCGAATGTCATGTCGGCGCGCGCCCAATTGCCCGATTCCGCACTGATATGCAACGTGTGCCATTGGCCGTTGATGTATATCATATCCCAAGCATGGTAGATGTTGTCGGGCGACACGTAGCCCGTGAGCACCTTGGTGGGGATGCCCTGGCTGCGCAGCATCGCCGCCGTCAGCGATGCGTAATCGAAGCAGATCCCCTTGCCCGACTCCAGCGTCTCGTCGGGGTCGGGGACGTATCCGGTGGCCTGCTCGAGCGAGGCCGCCTTGTCCTTGTCGTAGGCGATGGCGTTCTTCACGAAGTCGAACACGGCATCGAAGGCCTCCGACTCGGTCTGGGCCTGGGCGCACAGCTCGGCGGCCTTCTTCGCGCAGGCGCTGTCCGCCGTGTAGTTGCAGAACACGTTGGGCCGCACGAAGGGGGCGGTTTCGCTTTCCAGCGTCACGTCGACCTCGACCGTGAACATCTCGATGTAGCGGTTGGCGTCGGTGTTCTGCATCACGCGCAACGTGTAGTGGCCGTTGCCCATGTTCGCCGGGACGATGATGGGGCTCCCGTCGGCGGGCAGGTCGTAGTTGTAGCTCGACTCGCCCAGCGAGACCTGCAGCTTGCACGGGATGGCGTCGGTGGTGCAGGCGGCGAAGTAGCCCTCGCTTGCATGCGTGACGTCGATGGAGTTCTGCCCGTCGCCCACGGCGGCGTCGGCATCGAAGACCGCCTCGTGGAACACGGGTGCGAAGGCCGTGTCTGTCGACGATCCGCCCGATCCTCCTGCGCATCCGACAAGCAGGAGCGCGAGAGCCACCAGGCATGCCAGCGCGGCACGTCGTGCCAAACGCATCGGCTGAATCGATGTTGCAGAAGCTGCGCTCAGTTCGGGCCTTTCGCATCAGGGGTGGCTGGTTCGTGCGTATTATACCGCCCCCGGCCACCTTGCTTTTGACTATCCGCTCTCGCGTTTGAAGGACTGCGATCCGGGTGCGTTGCCTGGGCTCCGGACGGGAATTCTCGGCTGTTTTTCGATCTCGTGGCAAGAATCTCCAGTTGTATGGGGTGGCGGTCTTTCTCAGGATTCAAGATGCATGCAATAAGACACAAAATGAAGTATATAAGTAACAATTAGCTTCGCATGAGCGACATCGGGCGGGCACAAGCCCATAAAACGGGGAGGCCGCTTGCGGTGCACGTAGTGGCTTCGGGGCGGCCGGGCCGCTGGAAAAAGGCACTCCACCTTCGGTAAGGATGAACCCACCTAAGCAGGTGGGTGCTCGCAGTCGGGTTCCTGGCTTTCGCATCAACGGATGCGAATCCCCATTTCCCCGGCAATGTAGAGCTCCCTTATTGTATGCATCGGTCCATCGCAATGTGCGCGAAGGTGGAGCAGCTGCAAGTATAGAGCACCGCTTGGGCGATTACACGTCTTGACTTCTGCGCCAGGTCATGGGTGCGCCCCGCATCGCTTGCGCGAACAGGTACAATGGGCGCATGGAAAACCTGTTCAGCGAAATCGAGGATGCGGCTCGGGCGAGCGTGGCGCCGTTGGCGGTGCGCATGCGTCCGCGCACGCTCGACGAGCTGGTGGGCCAGGAAGAGGCGGTGGGCCCCGGCAGCTGGCTGCGCTCCGCCATCGAGAGAGACGACCTGTCCAGCGTGATCCTGTTCGGTCCGGCGGGCACGGGCAAGACCTCGATCGCCCACATCATCGCCGAAAACACCCGCTCGACCTTCGTGGAGGTGTCGGCCATCGGCGGCACCGTCGCCGACCTGCGCCGCGAGATCGAGGCGGCCGACAAGCGCCTGTCGCTGCAGAACCTGCGCACGATCCTGTTCGTCGACGAGATACACCGCTTCAACCGCAGCCAGCAGGATGCGCTGCTGCATGCGGTGGAGGACCGCATCCTGGTGCTGGTGGGCGCTACCACCGAAAACCCCTTCTTCGAGGTGAACTCGGCGCTGATATCGCGCAGCCGCGTGGTGGAGCTGCACCGCCTGTCCGACGACGACGTCATGCTCATGCTCGACGCAGCGCTGCAAGACGAGCGCGGGTTCGGCGGCCGCTACGCGCTCGACCCCGATGCGCGCAAGGCCATCGCGCTGCTGGCAGGCGGCGACGGGCGCGGCGCGCTGACCACGCTGGAGCTGGCCGCCGCGCTGGTGGAGGCGGGCGAGCCGGGCAAGCCGGCCACGATCACCGAAGAGCTGGTGCGCAAGGCCAACCCCCACCGCACGTTGCCCTACGACAAGAACAAGGACATGCACTACGACGTCATCTCGGCGTTTATCAAGTCGATGCGCGGCTCGGACCCCGATGCGGCGCTGTACTGGCTCGCACGCATGATCGAAGGCGGCGAGGACCCGAAGTTCATCGCGCGGCGCATCTTCATCCTGGCGTCGGAAGACATCGGAAACGCCGACCCGCAGGCGCTGCTGGTGGCCCATGCCACGTTCAAGTCCTGCGAGGTCATCGGGTACCCGGAGTGCGCCATCAACCTGGCGCAGGCGGCCGTGTACATGGCGCTGGCCCCCAAGAGCAATGCCAGCTACATGGGCCTGAACCACGCGCGCCGCGACATCCGCGAGCAGCCGATGCGCGACGTTCCCGATCATCTGCGCGACCGGCATCGTCCCGGGTCGGAAGGCTACGGCCCCTACCGGTACCCCCACGACTACCCGCAGGGTTGGGTGGATCAGCGCTACCTGCCCGAGGGGCTCGACCGCGGGTGCTTCTACCATCCCGGCGAGCGGGGCTGGGAAGCGTGGCGCACCGATGCCACATCGCGCGACCGAACGGGTTCGTGACGTGCTAGAATGAGTGTTCAAGCATAGGTCTAAGGAGGCGTGATTCATGGACGTCAACGAGATTCTGAACATTGCATTGCCTATCGTGTTCCTGATCGTGGGTGTCGTGCTGGTGTGGTTTTTGGTGGAACTGGTCCTTACGCTCAAGACCGCACGCAAAACCGTCGACTCCATCCAAGAGCAGCTGACGCCCACGCTCGAGCATGTCGAAAAGATCACGAAGGAACTCGAGCCTGCCATGACCAAGGTCGACCCGCTGATGGAACGCGTGTCGCTGACGGTGGACGCCGCCAACCTCGAGCTTATGCGCGTCGACCAGATCCTGGAAGATCTGGGCGACGTCACGGGAACGGTGAGCAAGGCCACCAACGCGGTCGACACGGTTGCCAGCGCGCCGGTCAACCTGGTGAGCAACGTCACCGAAAAGGTGCGCGGCGTGCTGAAGGGCAGCTCGTCGAGCAGCGAATCCGCCAAGCTGGCCCACGCCCATGCCGAAGCGCAGCTGGGCGAGGGCGACGTGCAGGCGGCTGCCGAAGCCGCACAGGGCGAGGCCGAGGAAGTCCAGTACTTCACCTACGGTGCGTCTCAGGATGCCGGCAAGGAAGCCGCTGCCGACGACCCCGTCAAGGAGGCAGTCGAGGCGACCATCGAGCATGCGGAGGAAACCGTGGCCGAAAAGCAGGCCGAAGCGGAAGCCGCCGAAGGCAAGACTGACAAGGCCGAAGCTGCCTCGAACTAGCGTCGGCACTGGCGTCTGCGTAGGTCCGTGATCTCATGGCCCCCGATCAGAACACGCGCACACAGCAGCAACCGACGGCACAGTCGGGCAGCGTCCGGCGCGATGCGTCGCGCCCGCAGGCAAGCGGCGGGGCGTCCAGGAAGCCTGCGCCTCAGCAGGTCCCGATTGGCACGTACGGCCGCCCGTCCGATCCCCGTCCCCTGAACCCCTGGGCCAAGCGCGGCCTGATCATCTGGTCGTGCATCGGCGCGGCGGCGTTGATCTATCTTTTGGGCATCGTCCTCAACGTGCTCGCTATGCCGGTGGGCATCCTCATCTGGACGGTGCTGCTCGTGTTCGTGCTGGGCTGGCAGGTTGACGCCCTCGAGCGCCGCGGCCTCAAGCGGATTTTCGGAACGGTGATAGCCTACGTCGGCATGTTCGTGGTGCTCGCCGTGGTGGGGACGCTGATGTTCTCGCCGTTCTTCAACGTGGGGGAGCAGTTCCAGAACCTCATCCAGAGCCTGCCGGGCTTCGTGGAGCAGGTGGTGGCGTTCGCGAACTCCGTGTCGTCGCGCTTTGCCGAAATGTTCAACAACCCCACGGTCTCCGACGTGATGGGAAGCGCCCAGAAGGAGCTGATCGCCGCCGCGTCGAGCATCGCCTCCGAAAGCTTGGGCGGCGTGGCCGACATGGGCTCGGTCACGATGAACACGCTCGTGTGCCTGGGCTTTGCGCTGGTCGTGTCGTTCTGGATCATCCTCGAGATGCCCGGCCTGATGCGCGAGTTCCATCGCCTGGTCCCTCCGCGCTACCGCGCCGACGCCGATTTCTTCTACCGCACGGTCACGCGCTCTTTCGGCGGCTACGTGCGCGCCACGGGCCTGCAGTGCCTGATCATCGCGCTGGGCTGCACGATCGGCTTCACGATCATCGGCGTTCCCAACGCGATAGCCATCGGCATCATCGCCGGCCTGCTCAACGTCATCCCGGTCGTCGGGCCGTGGCTGGGCGGTGCTGTCGCCGCCTTGGCGGCAGTGTTCGAAAGCCCGCTGGTGGCGCTGCTCGCGCTGGCGGTCGCCGTGGTCATCCAGCAAGTCGTCTACACCTTCGTCTCGCCGAAGATCATGGCCAACTCGGTGGACGTGCACCCGGCCATCGTCATCCTGTCGTTGATGGTGGGCTACGCCATCGGCATGCAGATGAGCGGCCTGGTGGGCGCGCTGGTGGGCATGTTCTTGGCCATCCCCTTCGCGGCCATTGCCAAGGCCTTCTTCGTGTACTACTTCGAGCGCAACACGGGCAGGCGGCTGGCATCGCCCGATGGCGTGTTTTTCAAGGCCCCGTCGCATTCGGGAGGGCTCGACCCCGAGCTCGATGCCATGGGCTCGCCGTCGCGCAAGCCACCTGCGCGCAAGCCCGCAGACGCCAGCGCGCGCAAGGACGCCGCGCAGGCTCCCTCGGCGCAAACGGGCCGCGCACAGACCCCTTCCGACAAGCGCCGCCGCTAGCGCATCCCCACATCCAAGCAGTCTCCGGGCGAGCAGGGCGCGGGCAGGGCGTGCTCCCTGCAGGGTGAATTCATGGAGCTAGACGCGCGCGAAGGCAGACGCGCTACAATACGTCTGTTTCATCCGAGGAAAAGGAAGAACCACCTATGGAATACATGTCTACCGCCGAAATCCGCGAGAAGTACCTGAAGTACTTCGAAGACAAGGGCTGCCAGCGCTGGCCGTCCAGTTCGCTGGTGCCACCCGACCCGAGCATGCTGCTCACCAGCGCGGGCATGGTGCAGTTCAAGCCCTACTTCCTGCAGCAGAAGCACCTGCCGGAAGGCTACGTGGGAACGACCACGGTGCAGAAGTGCGTGCGCACCAACGACATCGACATCATCGGCACCGACGGACGCCACCTGAGCTTCTTCGAGATGCTGGGCAACTTCAGCTTCGGCGCCTACTTCAAGAAGGAGATGTGCGCCTGGGCGCTCGACTTCAGCGTCAACGTGCTGGGCTTGGAATTCGATAGGCTCTACTTCACCGTCTTCGAGGACGACGACGAGACCATCGAGATCTGGAAG
>CACXFZ010000041.1 GCA_902767025.1 uncultured Coriobacteriaceae bacterium | reverse complement strand
TGAGGCCGGTGGTTCAAGTCCACTTGGGCCCACCATTTTGCGATAAACGCTCCACCGTGAGCCGAGTTTGCCGGTGGAGCGTTTATTCATAAAGGTGGAGGAAACGCGCAAGGCAGCATAGCTGCACCAAGCTATGGGGCATTAGCTCAGCTGGGAGAGCGCGGGCTTTGCAAGCCTGAGGTCAGGGGTTCGATCCCCCTATGCTCCACCAAACTTTCCGGTCCAGAGGCATCTGGGCCTTTTTGTTTCCCTAGGTTGTCAGAAGGGGGTTAGTCGACGGGAGTCATGCATATCGCCAGCAGGTCGTCTGGAATATGCCACGGGACATTCGTGTACGCAGGCATATATAAATCTTGGCGAGGCGGAAACGACAGCGGCGCTGCGCCCGCGCTCCCGAGAGGAAGGAAGCCCCATGGACTACAGCGACCTGAGCCCCGAGCTGCGCGAGAAGGCGATGGCGTGTACGACCCCCGAGGAACTTCTGGAGCTCGCCAAGAAGGAGGGCTACAAGCTCTCCGAAGACGAACTCGAAGCCGTCTCGGGTGGCGGGTACGGGGATTGGTCGGCCGATAGTTGCCTGACCGACTTAAGCTGACAATAATGTTCGAGTAGGCGAAACATCCGCCAACCCTTGGGAAAGAACGACGGCCGTCTATCCACAACGATGGGCGGCCGCTTCCATTTTCCAAGGCCGCAGGTTCTCCTCCGCCTTGACCTCAATGGCGAAAAGACACGAAAATAAGGACGAAAAACCGTGCTAACAATCAAGTGTTAGGCGATTAAGACGGACAACGCGGTCTTCCCATCTCCCGTGGAGCGGATTGCGCCAACGGTGCATCAGACGGCGGCGAAGACCGGTAGCTGACTCGTTTGCGCGGAGCAGACAAGCCCCTCGAGCACCTTGCCCTAAGGCTTTTCCGACTGCTGCGCGCGAGCGAGGTCTTGGCGTACCGAACTGCTCGGGAAGGGTTGCCGAAAGGGTGCTTTCCTTATCGAGGGTTCAGAGTATAAAGGCGCCAGATTTTGGACAACGAGCCTGCGAGAAAGAGGTCCCCTCATGATGCCAAACGAGAAAGTCTTCGGAGAAGCGTACCTGCTCTACTACATCCTGCCCAACGGCAACGTTGCGGTCATCGGCGCCTACAACACCCGGGCAGACGCCGAGCGCGCAGACCCCATGGCGCGCAGCGTCAAGCCGAAGCTGAGGGAAGAAGGCGTCCGCGGCCCGTTCATCAACATGATCGAGTACGACGACTTCTGCATGAGCAAGGACAACTTCCTCGAGATCGACGTCCACTAGAGGATAAAGTTCTGCTTTGGGCTGGGTCCGCGTTGCGGCGGGCCGCATGCACGAAGCCAAATGCTTGGACAACCCCCGGCGCCGCAGTGGCGTCGGGGGTTGTTTCGTTGTCGGGCAGGGAAGTACGCCCTTGTTCCTGTCTTGCCATCCGCAGCGCCTTCCCCTTGACAAAAGGTTAGGAGCGCCTAATATATAGCACAGAAAGTTAGGCACTTCTAACCCCAAGTGCACCCACAACAGGCGTACACGATCAGGAAGGGACAGACGATGGTACTGACGCAGGTCCAAACCAACGGCAAGTATGTCATCCACGCCGTCCGCGGCGACAGCAGCGTGCGCCTGCACCTGGAAGGCATGGGGTTCGTCCCCGGCACGAAGCTGTCGGTCCTGAGCCGTGTGGGCCAGGGGGTCGTCGTGAAAGTCAGGGATTCCAAGGTGGCGCTCGACGCCAACCTGGCCCAGTGCATCCTGGTCTAGCGGCAGCAACCACCGCCACCGCAGGCACTCGGAACACATGCGAAAGGAGTCGGGCATGGCAACGCTCGATACGGTCACAACGGGCGACACCGTGCGCGTGGCGCGGCTCGTCGGGGACGGCGCCACCAAGCGCCGGATCATGGACATGGGGGTCACCAAGGGCACGGACGTCTTCGTGCGCAAGGTTGCACCCTTGGGCGATCCGGTCGAGGTCACCATCCGCGGCTACGAGCTCACGCTTCGCAAGGCGGAAGCCGAGCACGTGGAGGTCGAGCCGGTGGCCAAGTAACCACCCGCGCGCAATCCAACCACCCAAACAAACGCCGGCAGTCCCAAGCGCCGGCGCAGGCAAGGAAGAGAACCTGGAGGAAACCATGGGCACGAGCATTGCTCTGGTGGGTAACCCCAACTCGGGCAAAACCACCCTGTTCAACGCGCTGACCGGCGCCAACCAGTACGTGGGCAACTGGCCCGGCGTCACGGTGGAAAAGAAAACCGGCAAGCTGAAGGGCCACGACAGCATCCAAGTCGTCGACCTGCCGGGCATCTATTCGCTGTCTCCCTACACCCTTGAGGAAGTGGTGGCGCGCGACTATCTTATCGGCGAATCGCCCGACGCCCTCATCAACATCGTCGACGGTTCGAACCTGGAGCGCAACCTGTACCTGTCCACGCAGGTGATCGAGCTGGGCATCCCCACCGTCATCGCCGTCAACATGATGGATGTGGTCGACAAGGCCGGCGAAGGAATCGACACCGATGCGCTGTCGCAGAAGATGGGCTGCCCGGTGGTGGGCATCTCGGCGCTGAAGAACACGGGCATCGACCAGGTGGTGGCCAAGGCCGTAGAGCTCGCGGAGGCGAAGCAGCAGCCCGCGCGCGTGCACACGTTCGACGGGCAGGTCGAGCGCGCATTGACCTCCATCGAAAGCACCCTGGGCGACGACGTTGCCGATCACACCAAGCGCTTTGTGGCCGTCAAGCTGTTCGAGCGCGACCAGAACATCGCCCAGCATCTGAAAAGCCCTGCGGACGTGGAGCAGGTGGTCTCGGAAGTCGAGCAGGCCCTGGGCGACGACGCCGAAAGCATCATCGCCAACGAGCGTTACAACTACATCACGTCGATCATCGACAGCTGCCGCACCAAGCCCGACGCGGCCAGCGAGTCGATTTCCGACAAGATCGACAAGGTGGTCACGAACCGCATCCTGGCGCTGCCCATCTTCGCCATCGTGATGTTCCTGGTCTACTACGTTTCGGTGACCACGGTGGGCGGCTGGGCAACCAACTGGGCCAACGACGGTTTGTTCGGCGACGGATGGTTCCCCACGCCTGCGATGCAGGAGGCCTACGACGAGGCCAACGAGGACGCAGCCGCCGGCGAGGCCGCGATCGAGGCGTTTGCCGCCGCTGCGGAAGAGGCTGGCCTCGAAGTGCCCGAAGACCTCGGAGACGCCGAGGCTGTGGCGGCGTTCACCAAGCAGGCCGCCGCGCAGGACGTCTATGCGGTCTACGACGATTACGACGACGAAACAGGGGAGAACTCCCTGGTGGCCGTCGTGGCAGACGAGGCGAGCGAAAGCGCCGCGCCCGCCCAGGTGGAGGGCGTGGACGTTGACGAGGTGGCGCTGTTCACCGATTCGGTTGCCGCCGTCAATGCCGCACCCGACCCGTCCGAATTCGGCCCCTTCATCCCCGGCATCCCGGCAATCGTGGGTGGCTGGCTCGAAGCGGGCAACGTCGACGGGCAGGTGCAGAGCCTGGTGCTTGACGGCATCATCGGCGGTGTGGGTTCCGTGCTCGGGTTCGTGCCCCAGTTGCTGGTGCTCTTCGCGTTCCTGGCCTTCCTGGAGGCCAGCGGCTACATGGCGCGCGTGGCCTTCATCTTAGACCGCTTGTTCCGCCGCTTCGGCCTGTCGGGCAAGAGCTTCATCCCCATCCTCATCGGCACGGGCTGCGGCATCCCCGGCATCATGGCCAGTCGCACGATCGAGGCCGAAAACGACCGACGCATGACGGTGATGACCACCACGTTCATACCCTGCGGCGCCAAGCTGCCCATCATCGCCCTGTTCGCGGGCGCGGTGTTCGGCGGCGCCTGGTGGGTGGCCCCGTCGGCCTACTTCATGGGCCTGGCCGCCATCCTTCTCTCGGGCATCATCCTGAAGAAGACCAAGCCCTTCGCCGGCAAGGTGGCCCCGTTCGTGATGGAGCTGCCGGCCTACCACCTGCCCAGCATCGGCGCTATCCTGCGCAGCATGTGGGAGCGCGCATGGAGCTTCATCAAGAAGGCGGGCACGATCATCTTCGCTGCCGTGGTGCTGGTGTGGTTCCTATCCAGCTACGGCTTCGTCGACGGCGGATTCGGTCCCGTCGACGACCAGGCAAACTCCCTGCTTGCCGTGCTCGGGGGTGCGGTGGCTTGGATCTTCGCCCCGCTGGGCTTCGGCAACTGGCAGGCCGCTGCCGCCACGGTCACGGGCCTGATCGCCAAGGAGAACGTCGTGGGCACCTTCGGCGTGCTCTACGCAGGCGGTGCGGGGTGGTTCGCCAACGTGCAGCTTGCCTACACGGCTCTCGTGGCGTACAGCTTCATGGCGTTCAACCTGCTGTGCGCGCCGTGCTTCGCAGCCATGGGCGCCATCCGCCGCGAGATGAACTCGGCCAAGTGGTTCTGGGCGGCCATCGGCTACCAGTGCGGCCTTGCCTACTGCGTGGCGCTGTGCATCTATCAAATCGGTGGCTTGCTTACCGGCGAGGTGCCCTTCAACGTGTTCACCGTCGTGGCCTTCGCGCTGGTCGCCGCCGTGGTGTTCCTGCTCGTGCGACCCAACAGGCACGACGCGGAAACGGTCACCTACGCCGTCGCGGCAGCCGAGGCCGCATAGCCGGAAAGTCAGGAAAGGAGCGCACGATGAACCTGGCAACGATAGCAACGCTTGCCGTGGTGGCAGTCCTGCTCTTCTTCGCCGTGCGCTCCGCCATCCGCAGCTTCCGCGGTCCATCGAAATGCTCGGGCTGTCACGGCACGTGCTCGGCGCACGGCTGCCCCTCGTGCCCGTCTGCGACCAAGGACCAGGGCTGACAGCAGGGCGGTTCTCGCAACGGGAGAGGGACCTACGACGCGAGAACCGTCCTCCTGTCATGTGCGCGCCCGCCTTTCGCTTCCGTCACTCGCGCACGGTCAGCCAGCACTCTCGCCTCCCTCATCCCCACGTCCCCGCGCCATCCCGCGCCGTTCGCGGAATCATTGCGCATGCCCCGCGCGATATAGGGTTAAGTGTGAAGCACTCAGACACCGCGTCTCGTCAAGCCGGCAGGATGATATATTGAGCAGCATCTTCACGGGTGCGTCTGGCAGGCGGGGCACCGCAACCTTTAAGGAGGCTTGAACGATGGCAAAGTCCGACATCGAAATCGCGCAAGAAGCAACGATGCTGCCGATCGAAGAGGTGGCGAAGAAAGCCGGAATCGACTGGGCCACGTGCGAGCCCTACGGCCATTACAAGGCGAAGGTCGACATCAACTCTTACGCGAAGAAGCGCGCCCGCGCCAAGCTCATCCTGGTCACGGCCATCAACCCCACGCCGGCGGGCGAAGGCAAGACCACCACGAGCGTGGGCCTGCACGATGCACTGTGCAAGATCGGCAAGAGCTCGATGTTGGCCCTGCGCGAACCGTCGCTGGGCCCCGTGTTCGGCGTGAAGGGCGGCGCGGCCGGCGGCGGCTACGCCCAGGTGGTGCCGATGGAGGACATCAACCTGCACTTCACGGGCGACTTCCACGCCATC
>CACXFZ010000040.1 GCA_902767025.1 uncultured Coriobacteriaceae bacterium | reverse complement strand
CTGGACATCCTGGAGCAGGGCGGCGTGTACGGCCTGGTCGCGCAGCCCATCTACGACCTGTGGGCCGACTGCGCGCGTCACCTTGACGCGTTCCTGCGCGGCGAGAACCCGCAGTACGCCAACTACTCCGAAGCGCCCGTCATCTTCAAGGACGACGTGCCGAAGTATCGCGAGGTGCTGGGCGGCGTCGATACCTACGTGGCGAAGTTCAAGTAATCCAATCATCGGTCTTCCGGGTGCCGCGCACGCGCGGCACCCATCCTTCATTTTCATGAATTGGCGCGCCGGACGGTCTGGACGCCGCCGGAGGGGTGGATGGCATGAGCGAGTTCATATTGGAAGCGAAGGGAATCACGAAGCGGTTTCCGGGCGTGCTGGCGCTGCAGGACGTCAATTT
This sequence comes from uncultured Coriobacteriaceae bacterium, assembly GCA_902767025.1. Taxonomy (GTDB): domain Bacteria; phylum Actinomycetota; class Coriobacteriia; order Coriobacteriales; family Eggerthellaceae; genus CACXMZ01. The sequence continues at coordinate 3,265 of CACXFZ010000040.1, read as the reverse complement.
CAGCGTGCGGCGGGGCGAGATCCTGGGCCTGATCGGTGAAAACGGCGCGGGCAAGTCCACGCTTTTGAAGATCATCAACGGCGTCTACGCCCACGGCTCCTTCGAGGGGGAATTGCTGTTCGACGGGCAGCACGCGCTCAACAAGAGCCCCTACGACGCGCTGTCCAAGGGCATCGGCTACGTGCCGCAGGAAATCAACGTCATGGAGAACCTCTCGGTGGCGGAGAACATATTCGTCGGCCACCTGAACGCGGACGAGAAGAAGCGCGGCTTTTCCAGCCGGGCGCTGGTGGAGCGCTGCGAGGCGTTTCTGAAGGCCAACAAGTTCAGCCTGAACGCGCGCGCGATGGTCAGCGGCCTGTCCATCGGCCAGAAGCAGCTGGTGATGGTGGCGAAGGCGATCTCCTGGAACCCGAAGGTGCTGGTGCTGGACGAGCCGACCACGGCGCTTTCGCAGTCGGACGTCGAAAACCTGTTTAAGATCGTGCGCCACCTGAAGGCGCAGGGCACGAGCATCATATTCGTGACGCACAAGCTGGAGGAGATCTTCGCGATCACGGACCGCGTGACCATACTGCGCGACGGGCGCGTGATCACCACCTACGAGCGCGCGGACTACCGGCGCGACCGGATCATCTCCGGCATGGTCGGCCGCGAGCTTTCGCAACTGTACCCGGAGCGGCACGTGACAATCGGCGAGGAGGTGCTCCGGGTGGAGCACATGACCGTGCCGGACCCGCACGTGATGGACAAGAACCTGGTCGAGGACGTGTCGTTCTCGCTCAGGCGCGGCGAGCTGCTCGGCTTCGCGGGGCTGGTCGGCGCGGGCCGGACGGAGACGATCTCCGCGCTGTTCGGAAGCTACCGCGACTATTCCGCCGAGATCACGCTGGGCGGAAAGCCGGTGAAGATCCGCAGCGAAGCCGACGCCATCGACCTGGGCATCAACATCCTGACCGAGGACCGGAAGTCCAACGGGCTTCTGCTGCTCAACGACATCCGGTTCAACATCGTCCTGAGCAACCTGAAGGCGGTGCTCAACCGGGCGAAGCTCGTCAGCCGCGCGAAGGAGCGCGAGGCGTCGGACGCGTTCATGAGGAAGCTGCGCATCAAGGCGCCGTCGGCGGCCACGATGGTGGCGAACCTGTCCGGCGGCAACCAGCAGAAGGTGGTGCTGGCGAAGGCGCTGCACTCGAGCCCGCACATACTGCTGCTGGACGAGCCCACGAAGGGCATCGACGTCGGCTCCAAGCAGGAGATCTACGAGATCATGAACGAGCTGCTGGCCGAGGGCATCAGCATCATCATGATCTCCTCGGAGCTGCCGGAGCTGCTGGGCATGTGCGATCGCTTCATCGTCATGCGCGGCGGGCGCGTGGTCGGCGAAATGGATCGGGAGCACGCCACGCAGGAGAGCATCATGTCGCTCTGCTTCGCGTGACGGGAGAGGGTGAAGGCTATGGCGAAAGAAAACGGCGCGGCCTCCGGAAGGCTGCTCAAGTTCATACTGATTCCCGAGGTGACGTCGATCATGCCGGTGCTGGTCGTCGCCATCGCGGCCACACTTCTGAACCCGGTGTTCCTGACGGGCAGCAACCTGCTGACGCTCACCACGTCGCTGATCGCCTCGTGGGGCCTGCTCGCGGTCGGCCAGGCGTTCGTGATCATCTCCGGCGGCATCGACGTGTCGCTGGGCACCACGCTGAGCTTCGCGGGCATGCTGTTCTGCTATCTCGCGCGCAACGACGCGCCGCTGATCGTGTGCATACTGGCGGTGTTCGGCGTGTGCGTCGGCATGTCGCTTCTGAATTCGCTTCTGATCCTCCGGTTCGACGTCTGGCCGTTCGTGGCCACCATGAGCGTGCAGTACGTGGGCAAGGGCCTGGCGAACGTCGTCAATTACGGCGCGGAGATGTCCACCTCCTACGGCGTGCGCGACAGCGTGCTCCGGTTCAATGAGGTCATGGGCAGAAAGCCCCTCGGCATGAGCATTGGCTGCGTGGTGTTCATCATCATGATCTTCGTGGCGCAGTTCATACTGAAGAAGACCGCCTTTGGCCGCAGGGTCTACGCCGTGGGCGACAACCGGCGCGTGGCGAAGGTGGCGGGCATCCGCGTGTGGCGCGTGCGCACGGCGTGCTTTACCATCGCCGGCGTCATGACGGCCATCGCCACGATCATCTGGGTCGGCTACTACTCCGGCTGCACCCCCTCGCAGGGCAACCCCTGGGTGTTCATCACGGTTGCCGCGGTCGCCATGGGCGGCGTGAGCCTGAAGGGCGGCAGCGGGTCGATGTTCGGCGTGTTCTTCGGCGTGTTGCTGATGGCGTTGGTCTACAACCTGATCACGCTTCTGGGCATCAACGCCAACTACCAGAACGTGTTCATCGGCGTGTTCCTGGCGCTGGCCGTGGTGCTGGACACCGTGCGCCGCGAGAAGACGCTGGGCAAGAACATTTGAGGAGGAGACCGCGATGAAAGACAACGCAATCAAGAGGCTCCTTCAAAGAAGCGAATTCATGGTGTTCGGCATACTGGTGCTGATCTGGATTTTGCTTTCGACCATCAACAAGAACTACGCCACGCTCAACAACCTGTGCGCCATCATGAAGACGATGTCGTTCTACGGCATCATCGCCGTCGGGCTGAGCTTCGTGATCATCCAGGGCGATTCGGACATCTCCACCGGCGCCAGCGCAGGATTCAGCGCGGTGCTGGGCACGGCCATCATGCTGGAGACCGGCTGCATGGGCATGCAGGGCACGGGCACGGAGTGGCTGGGCGTATTGCTGTGCGTCATACTGACGATGGCCTGCGGCGCGCTGATCGGCATGGGCAACGCCACGATGGTGGTGCGCTTCAACATGCCGCCGTTCATCGCCACCGTGGCGATGCAGTACGTGCTGAACGGCCTCAAGATGGTCATCACCAACGGCGCCTACGTCTACCCGCTGCCGAACGCGCTTTTGAGCTTCGTCAAGCAGGGCATCCCGCTCGGTGGGAACAAGAAGATCGCCGTCTCCTTCCTCATCATGCTGGCGCTGCTGGCCGCGGCGCACTACATCCTGACCTACACCACCTATGGCCGCAGCGTCTACGCCACCGGCGGCAACCGCGTGATGGCGCAGCTCTCCGGCGTGCGCACGGGCTACGTGCGCTACCGCAATTACATGGTGCTGCACGCGCTGGTGGCGCTGGTGGGCATACTGAACGCCGGCTACCTGAAGCAGGGCTCGCCGGGCATCGGCAACGACTGGCACATGGT
>CACXFZ010000039.1 GCA_902767025.1 uncultured Coriobacteriaceae bacterium | reverse complement strand
CTTTCCACGTTTTCGTCGATCGCCGATGTGCTGCACGCGTTGTCGCAGGGGCTGTTGATACCCGACATCATCCTGCTGATGGCATTTGCCGGCTATGCGCTGTTCTGCATCGGCAGCATCCTGATGGAGTACTTCACCGAGCGGCGCGCCTACCGCGTGGCCATGCCGAAGTTCCTGGCGGCGCTGATGGACGCCCGCGAAGAGGACATCCCCGAAGTGATCCGCACGTCGGGGCTGCTGAACCGCCAGAAGACCGCGCTGCTCACCGTGTACGACTACCGCACGCTGCAAGGCGATGCGCTGCTCGCGCTCATCCGCCGCACCGAGTACGCCGAATCGATGCGCTACGAGCGCATTGTCGGACGCAACAACACGGCCGCGAAGATCAGCCCGATGCTCGGCCTGATGGGCACGTTGATCCCACTGGGCCCGGGCGTGGCGGCATTGGGGCAGGCCAACACCGTGGCGCTGTCGGCGTCGCTGCTGGTGGCCTTCGACACCACGGTTGCCGGCCTGGCCGTCGCCGCGGTGTGCCTGGCGGTGGGCAAGATCCGCAGCAACTGGTACGGCGATTACCAGTCCAGCCTGGAAAGCGCCATGGCCACCCTGCTGCAGAAGATCGAGGACATGCGCGCAGCCGGCATGCTGCAGGCGACCGAACCCACGACTTTCGCACAGCAGTTCGAAGACGGCCTGAAGAAGGAGGCTCCGGCCGCGTCGTCCGTGCGCACGGGCACAACGACCGCTCCGGCGGGCGCACTTGCCGCGGAGCCGGTGCAGCAAACGGCGCAAGCGGATGCTCCTCCTGTGCAGGAAAACCTGCCCGCGCAGCCCACGGCGGCGGCACCGGGAGGCAGCCATGTCTAGGTACTACGGAACAAGCGGCTTGCTCGCCAAGCCAAAGCACATGGGAGAAGACGTCGATCCCCTGTCGTCTGTGAGCGGCATCGCCGATGTGATGCTGGTGTTCGCCTGCGGGCTGATGATCGCCCTGGTGACCGCCTGGAGCGTGGACTTGGGCAAGTTCTCGCAGGTGGAAGTGGGCGAGGAGATCGACGCCGCCCAGTCGGCCATCTCAGCGGCCACCGGCGAGCAGGGCTCGTACGTGGAAATGGGCACCGTCTACATGGACGCCGAAACAGGCCAGTACTACCTGGTGGAGGACGAATAACCTGTGAGCAACCGCAGAGCGAACACCACGTCGGCCAGGGCACGCGCAGGGGCGCTGCATGCGCTGGGCGCGCGCGTGCTGCGCATGGCCCTGGCGTTCGCGCTTGCGTTCTTCGTCACGCTTCACGTGGAATACCGCGTGGCCTACGGCGAGGAGGGCGATGCGGTGCGCGGCGAGGCATCCCAGACGAGCGGCCAAGACGCTGCGACACAGCCTTCCGATTCCACGGATGCGGCGGACTCCTCGGACAGCGCGTATCCTGGCGGCAGTTCCGACGACGCATCCGGCCAGCTCGAATCGTACGCGTATATCAAGCAGATCCAGGTTGTCCAGCAGGACTACAAGCCCCTGCCTGCCGACAAGGGTGCGCTTGAGCTCGAAGGCAAGGCGCCCTACGAATACGGGTTCGCTGCGCGTGTGACCGTGGTGCTCGACTCGAACGACGCGCAGGGCAGCGAGCAAGTGTTCATCGTCACGCCAGAGAAAGGCTTGGCCGAGCTTACCGACGGGCTGCTGCACGACCTTGTCTGGGAAATCTACACCGAGGAGGTCGTCGAACAGGAGCCGTCGTCGAGCTCTTCGAGCAGCCAGCAGCCCAAGATCAGGCGCATAGCCGTGCCCGGCGACGTGGCGCAGATCGATGAGGCGACCGGCGTGCTTACCGTCGGGAGCGCGACGGAGTTCATCGTGCGGTGCTGGACGAACGAGGGGCTCTGGTGGCCCAGCAGCAGCGACGGCTCGTTCACCGACGGCACGCTCGTCGTTCAGACCCTGGACAAGGAAGAAGAGCCCGAGCCGAAGCCCGAGCCGTTCAAGGTGTCCTTCGACGGCAACCAGGGAACCGGCGAGATGGAGCCCGTCGAGGCTGCCGAGGACGGCACCGTCGTGCTGCCCGAGAGCACCTTCGCCCCTCCCGAGGACAAGGAGTTCGATGCGTGGGGCACCCAGCTCGACGCCACCGAGGACGACCAACGCTACCAGCCCGGCCACGAGCTGGTGCTCAAGCACGACATCACGCTCTACGCGCTGTGGAAGGACGCCGAGAAGGAGCCCGAGTCCAAACCCGAGCCCGGCAACGTCAAGCCCAACGACGGCACGCCCCGCGTGCGGCTGACGTACACGCCGGCTCCCATGGGCGAGCTCGCGATCATCTCCCCGGTGATCTCGGGCATGGGGCACACCGCCTTCGAGTACTGGTGGCAGTACTCGACCGACGGCGGCAAGACCTGGGAGTTCGTCTACAGCGAAGACGTGGAGTCGATGAAGGTGCCCGTCACCTCGGAAACGTTGGGGCACTTGTACCGCGTGTCGGTGGTCGCCGAAATCGTGCTGGACAAGCAGACCGGGTCGCACATGATCATGTCGGAGCCGGTGGAGATCAGCGCCGCCAGCAGCGACTTCCTGGTCTTCCTGTCGTTCACTGCCGTGGAAGAAGGCCAGCCCGCGCAGTTCTCGGTGGCATGCACCGACCGAGACGCCACCTTCGCCTGGCAGGTGTCGCGCGACGGTGGCAACACTTGGAACGACATCGAAGGCGAGCATGGGACGAATTACACGGTGACTACGTCCGAAGAGACCCGCGGCAACGCCTACCGCGTGGTGGCGACGCGCACGGTGCCCGAACAGGGAAGCTCTTCTTCCAAGGAGAAGACGGAGCAGGCGGTGTCGAACACGGTCACCCTGGTAGCCCTCGTGCCCGAGTCGGAAGCCCAGCCGATGGACGATTTGCTCACCGACGACGACATCGTCAAGCTCATCGGCCAGGAGGAATACGACCGGTTGCTCGAGGAAGTCATCAAGGAGCAGCAGGAGCGGGAGCGCGCACAGGAGCAGCAGCAAGAGCTCGAAGTGATCGTCGTGCCGTCCGAGCCCACCACGCCCGAGCAGCCGCAGAAGCCCGAACCCCAGCAAGAGCCAGAGCCCCAGCAAGAGCCCGAGCCCCAGCAAGAGCAGGCAAAGCCGCAGGAAGAGCAGCAGGCGAAGCCCCAGGAAGCGCCCCTGCCCACCAATCCCAGCACCGACATCATCGTCGACCAGCAGGTGTCGGACCAGATCGCCCTCGAAGCGGCTCAGAGCCAGCAGGACCAGGTGCTCACAGATCAGCAGCTGGGAAGCCGCTGGAAGGAACTGGATGTGATGCCCCAGCCCGAGCAGATCGCCGAAGTGCTCGACGAGAACCCCTTCGCGCCGTTCGCGCTTCCCCTTGGTGTGGGCTTGGTGGCATGCGGCATGGTAGAAAAGCTCTACGCCTTCCGCCGGCAGACCCGCGAAAGCGCCGTCTCCTTCAAGGCGGCCTAGCCCACAAATCCGCGCCGCGCCGCATGCGCCCGCATGCGTCCTCATCTGCCCTTGTCATATGTGTGGTGCTTGGAATTGGTGGTAGAATACAGCCCATGAGTACCAGTTCCACATCCGAAGGCGGCCGAAGTAGCAGCCCTGCTGCTTCCTCTTCGCCTGACCCTCTTCCGAACGGCATACGCACTTCTGCAGCCGAACGCGGCGAGGCGAAGCCGTGGTCGGTGTCCCAGCTGTTCACTTATGGCGCATCCGCCCGCACGCAGGCGGTGGTGCGCGAATACCGCTTGGGCGAGGAGATAGCCCACGCCGTGTCGCACGGGGTGGGGGCGCTGCTAGCCATCGCCGGAATCGTGCTCAGCGTGGTGTTCGCCGTGCGCGACGGAGGCGGCGTGCTGCTCGCGGCCGCGCTTGCCTACAGCATCTCGATGTTCCTCGAGTACACGATGAGCACGCTCTACCACGCCATCTCCCATCCGAAGGCCAAGCGCGTGTTCAAAGTGCTCGACCATTCGATGATCTACGTGTTCATCGCCGGGTCGTACACGCCGTACTGCCTGGTCACGCTCGCTGACGCGGGCGGGTTGGGGCTGTGCGTGTTCGTGTGGCTTGTGGCCGCGGTTGGTGTGGCCGTCGAGGCGTTCTGGGTCGACCGCCCCCGCTGGGTCTCGGTGGTTATCTACCTGGCGCTGGGCTGGTGCGTCGTCGCCTTCCTGCCGGCGCTCGTCCAGCTGCTTCATCCAACCGGTTTCCTGCTGCTGCTCATCGGTGGCGCTTGCTACACGATCGGCTGCCTGTTCTACGTGTTGAAGAAGGTGCCCTACATGCACTTCGTCTTCCACATGTTCGTGCTGGCCGGCAGCATCTTCCAGTTCCTGTCCATTCTGCTCTACGTGTTGTAGAAGGAGCGCGATTCCCCCGTGAGCATAGGCATCAGCATTTTCGTAACGTTTATCCTCATCGTGTTGAACGGATTTTTCAGCGCATCCGAGATGGCGTTGGTCAACGCCCGTCGCACCAAGCTGCAGGCCGCTGCCGACGAAGGCAACAAGAAGGCCGAGCGCGCGTTGGAGGTGTCCGGCGATTCCGATCGCCTGCTCGCCACGATCCAAGTGTTCATCACGCTGCTGGGCTTCTTCGCCTCGGCGGTGTCGGCCACCACGCTGTCGGCCCCGTTGAGCGTGTGGATGGAAGGCACGTTCGGCCTGTCGGCGGAAATCGGCCGACCGCTTGCCACCGTGCTGATCACGCTGGTGGTGTCGTACGTGAGCATCGTCATCGGCGAGCTGCTGCCCAAGCGCATCGCCCTGGCCAACGCCGAGGGCATGGCGCAGCGCCTGGCGGGCCCCATTGCCGCCTGCGAGACCATCGCGCACCCGCTGGTTGCCTTGACGGCGGCGAGCAGCAACGCCCTGGCCACGCTGTTCGGCGTGAAGTCCGCCGACGACCGCCAGGAAGTGTCGGAAGAGGAAATCAAGTACATGGTGGCTGGCAACGACGAGCTGCTGCCCGACGAAAAGCGCATGATCCACGAGATCATGGAACTGGGCGACACGGTGGCGCGCGAGATCATGACGCCGCGTGCCGACATGATCCTGGTGGAGGACATCGAAACCATCAAGCAGGCGGTGGAGCGCATGCGTGGCACGGGCAACACGCGCCTGCCTGTGTACCACGAAGACTACGACCGCATCGTGGGCCTGGTGAACTTCAAAGACCTGGTGCCGGCGATCATGGACCACCGCGACGACGACCTCGTGGGCGACTACGCCACCGAGGTGATGTTCGTGCCCGAAACGAAGGACATCCTGCCCCTGCTGTCCGAAATGCAAACGAATAGGCAACAGATGGCCATCGTGGTTGACGAGTACGGTGGAACCGATGGTTTAATTACGGTCGAAGACATTGTCGAAGAAATCGTGGGCGAAATCATCGACGAAACCGACCAGGAGAGCAAGTACGTCACACAGCTTTCCGAAGACGAGTGGATCGTTGATGGCAGCCTGCCTGTCGAAGACGCCATAGAGCTGGGTTGGCCGCTCGAGGAATCGGAAGAGTACGAGACCATAGCGGGCTGGCTCATCGATGCGGTCGATGAGCTTCCGCAGCTGGCAGACGAATACGTCATCGACAGGTACCGCTACACCATCACGTCGATGAGGCGCCATCGGGTGCAGAAGATCCGCGTGAAGTACCTGGGCGAAGAGGAAGACCTCGGCGTCATCCAGGGCCAGCGGTCCGAGCACGACGGATAAGGCCGACTCGTCCGGCTGGCAGGATGTGCGTGGCCGGGTATTCGAGATACGATGCAGGAAGCGAAGCGGGCGAGCAGGCCCGCTTGAAGCGCGTGCGCGACGGGCGCATCGGCGGCGTGTGCGGCGGCATCGCAACCTACCTGAAGACCGACCCCGACATGGTGCGCATGATCGCGGTGCTGCTGACCGTGCTCACGGTGGGTGCGTTGTCCGTGGTCTACCTGGTTTTGTGGCTGGTCCTGCCGATCGAGCAGGAGCATGCAGGCGAGGTGCGCATGGAGCCCGACGCCATCAGCTCCGAGGTCTACGGGGCTGTGGCGGGCGTGCCCAGTCGCCAGGCCCAGCCGGGCCTGGGAGCCGTGGTATATCTGGCGATGGCCATCGGGATCGCCGTGCTGGTCGCGGTCATGTCTATCGTGTTGTCGGGTATAGCGACACGGTTCGAGCCGGTGCAGTTCTGGCCCCTTGCCATCATCGCCGTGGGCATCGCGCGCATGGTCATACCCGATGCGGGCGGGCACCACGTGGTGCCTGTCGCGGTGGGTGCCATGCTGTTCTTCGTGGGGCTGGTGGCCCTGCTCGTATCGTTGGGGCTCGCACAGCTGCGCGTGGAGGCATGGATTGCGCAGGGCATGCCCCTGCTGCTTGCCACCGCCGGGCTTTTGCTGCTCGGGCAGGGGCTTGATTCCGCTGCCTGCTCGACGGCCGCCGCTGCCGTGTTCGCCCTCTTCTGCCTGGTGGGCGTGGTGTTCTATCTGGATCCCGGCACCGTCAGCCAGGTGATAGCGCTGCTGCCCGACGGGCGCGAAGTGGCCATATGGGTGGTGCTCTAGCCGGTGCCGGCCAGG
>CACXFZ010000038.1 GCA_902767025.1 uncultured Coriobacteriaceae bacterium | reverse complement strand
GGCCCGGTCGCACATCAGCGACACGTCCATGGACTTGTCCTTGATCTGGAACACGCCGATGCGGTACTGCAGGATGTACTTCGAGCCTTCTACCACCTTGGATTGCTTCATGAAGGAATCGCGCAGGATGTTTTCGTCGAAGTTCTTGCTGTTGACCAGGAATGCGAACTGGTCTCCATGAATGCGGCCTATCGCCTCGCACTTGATCTGCCCGTTTTGCAGCATCTCTGCCGTCTCCACGAGGATTTCGTTGCCCTTCTCGTAGCCAAAGAACTGGTTGACGAGCTTGAAGTCCCTGATGTTGGAGCGCACCATGTAGTAGTCTTCGTCGGGATGTTCCTGCAGGATGCTGGCGACCTCGCGGAAGAAGCCCTCCCTGTTCAGCAACTGGGTCAGGTAATCGTGGTACGTGCCCCAATCCATGTCCGCTGCATGCGCGGCATTGGGGGAGTCCTCGGCCTCCTGGGCGGCGCTGGCGTCGAAGCTTGCCTTGTTCCGCACCAGGTAGCCGTTCTTGGAGCCGTTCTTGACCTCGTACATCACGTTGTCCGCCGACGTCAGGTAGGTGGAAAGCGATTCCCCCTCCTCCGGGATGCCGACGTAGTGCCCCTGGGACACCGTGATCGCGCGCGACACCTTGGAGTAGGCGTGCGGGATGTCGGCCTCCATGACGCCTTTGCGGATGCGGTCGGCCAGCCGTTCGATGTCGTCTTGGCTCATGCCGCTCGTCACCACGATGAACTCGTCGCCACCGTATCGTGACGCGACGATCTTGCCGGGCTCCTGCAGTCCCTTGAGCACCTCGCCCACGCGCGCGATGCACTCGTCTCCCGCCTGATGCCCGTAGTTGTCGTTGAACAGCTTGAAGTAGTCGATGTCGAGCACGCCCACCGACGCCGGCTTCTTGTCGCGCACGCAGGCGTCGAACATCTCGCCTCCGTAATGGTTCAGGCCGAACCTGTTCGCAAGCCCGGTGAGCTGGTCGGTTTCCGACATCGTCCTGAGCTTCTTGTTCTCGGTGAGCGTGTCTGCCAGCGAATTGATGCCCTGGTTCAGGATGTCGACTTCCTTGAGACCCTGGGACCCCAGCCGCTCTTCCGGGATGTCTCCCATTTCGATCTTCTGGAGGAAATCCGTGGACTTGCGCAGCCCGACCACCCAGCGGTTCATGACCAGGAACAGGGCGATGCAGCCCAGGATGATGGCGGCAACGCTGGCAACGACGACCTGCATGGTGGTCTGGGTCACCTGGTTGCGAAGCTCCTGGATGCTGCGTCCCACGACGATGGCTCCCACGACGTTCCCGTCATGGTCCAGCAGCGTTTCGTACCGGCAGAAGATCATGCCGCCGGCAACGTTGGCCTCGCCGTCGTAGACGCCTTCCTTGTCCAGGACGTCGGCGACCTTGATGTCCATGTAGGTGCCGACGATCGACTTGCCGTTGGGGTCTTTCGTGCTGCCCGCAACGCGCAGGAAGTGTCCTTCCTGGTACCCGGCCTGCGTCGGCGTGCTTTCCACGTAGCCCAGGCCCTCGTCGCCGCAGCGTATGAACACGTAGGCGAACGTGCCCGTCTTCTCCTCGTGCAGCAGGAAGGGCTCCAGGTTGGCGTGCTCCTCGGTGCCGTCGCCCACCACCACGTCGCCGCGGCAGATGCTGTCTCCCTTGATGTTCCACTCGCCGTCTCCGATGAGGTCTTCGATGTAGTGGATGTCCGCGACGAGCCTGCTGGATATCAGCTCTTCTTCCATGTGGGTGATGCTGGAGTTCAAGATGGGGAAGGTAATGGCCATGAGCACAATGCCAAATACCGTGAATATGATGAGCATGGTCTGTCTAAGTCCCTGGTTCTTGAACACGCTAGACAGTCTCCGTCCCTTCCCATTGCAAAAACTTGCGCTGTATTATACGCGAGGGGAGGTCAGCCTAAGTCCTGAATCGACACGTTTTTCGCTATGGAAGAATCGGGGCTTTTGCGCCAGGGTCCCAGGGTCTAGCCTTCGTCGTCCGGTTCGGGTTCGCCCGCCGTTTTCGCCTCTCGCGAAGACGCCAGGTAGCGGTTCAGGAACGCGCCTGCTATCAGGATCAGGGACACCAGGTAGATCCACATGAGCAGCAGCATCACGGTGCCGATGCTGCCGTAAAGCACGGTGAACTTGCTGAAGTGGTCGACGTACACGCGAAAGCCCACCGAGAACACGCCGCATGCGCGAGCATCGCCAACGTGGCGCTGGGCAGCTGGGAGGCCGGGCGCCTTGTTCCCGCGGGCAGGAACGCATAGCACGCGGAGATCACGAGAACGCCCGCCGCGAGCACTGCGATCGGGTTCAGCACGGTGGCAAGGCCGCTTTGCTGCAGGTCGGGGGCGGCGTCCGATATGGCGCGCAGCACGCTTCCGCTGAAGACCAGGTACATCGCCGCTGCGATGAGCACGCCCAAGATGATGGCCGCTCCGGCCGAAATGGCGGCAACCACCAGGGCGTTTCTGGTTTCCTTCACGCCGAAGGCCGAGTTCAGCCCGCCGCGCAACGCCTTGATGCCCTTCGAGGCAGACCAGAGCAGCGTGACGGTGGACAGCGAGAATGCGAGCCCCGACTGCTCGAACGCGTCGCCGACGAGGTCGGCCACGATGTCCGAGAACACGCTGGGCAGCATGGCCGAGAAGAACGCGACGACATCCTGCTGGCTGATGCCCGTCACCGAAACGAGCGAGATGCACAGGGCGAGCAGGGGAACGAGCGACAGGAGCGTGTAGTAGGCGATGCTGGATGCATAGGTGCCGGCATTCACGGACGAGAACTCGCCCAGCAGGGCTTTCCCGTTGCTCCACAGGCCCTTCAAGGCCGCTCCTTTCCCAAGCGCATGCGCTTGTCGATTTGCCGACATGGCAATGATAAACCACGCGGCTTCGGCGTGTCATGGGCCATGTTGGAATGCCGCACCCCCTGTCCGTCGGTTCCATGTGGGGGTGCGGCACTGCATGCAAGAGGGCCGTGGGGGAATCCCGCCACGGCCTTGGTTATGCGATGGGCTTCATCCTCTTACTTGAACGTCCCGTAGCCGCACTTATCGCAGATGGGGCCGGTGGTGGTCATCTCGACGTCATAGCTGCCACATTTCGGGCACTGGTGTCCTCGCCAGTCGCCGCCCGCGATCTGCTCGAGTTCCTGGTCTTCCAGCTCGATGCCCTCGGCCTGTGCGAGTGCCATGATCTCTTCGAGCGTAGTGCACTTCGCGATCTGCTCCTTCTGTTCGGCGGTCAGGTCCTGGAATTTCATGTCGGCTCCTTTGCTCGTCCGCATTCGGCACCCTGCGGGTTTTTCTTACGAACCATTATACGGACCAGCCGCAGGATCCGTCCTGACTAGGTCTGTCTGCTATGCACGCCTCCGAGGGCGCTGGGTGTCCGGGGTCGATTTCGTCTT
>CACXFZ010000037.1 GCA_902767025.1 uncultured Coriobacteriaceae bacterium | reverse complement strand
GACCACGCGCGAGATGGTGCGCATGGCCAAGGCGTCGGGCATCACCGCCGATGCGCTCGAAGAGGACACCTTCGACAACCCGCTGGGCGTTGCCACGGACGCTGCCGTGATCTTCGGTGCAACGGGTGGCGTTATGGAAGCCGCCCTGCGCACGGCATACGCCGTTGTGGTGGGCGAGAACCCCGATCCCGATGCGTTCAAGGACGTGCGCGGCATCCAGGGTTGGAAGGAAGCCACCTTCGATCTGGCCGGCACGCCGCTGCGCGTGGCCGTTGCCAGCGGCCTGGCCAACACCGAGCGCCTGCTGCAGGCCATCGACGCCGGCGAAGTGGAATACGACTTCGTCGAGATCATGGCGTGCCCCGGCGGTTGCGCCGGTGGTGGCGGTCAGCCCATCCACGATGGCATGGAGATGGCAGAAGAGCGCGGCAAGGTGCTCTACGGCCTGGACAAGGTCGCCGACCTGCGCTTCAGCCACGAGAATCCCCAGATCGACATGATCTACCAGGAGATTTACGAGAAGCCGCTGTCGGAGCGTGCCGAGCACGAGCTGCACACCGACCAGGCCACGTGGGACATGATCCCCGCCCGCTGCAAGTAAGCTTTGTGGTTCCGCCGTTCTGACGAACGGCGGAACCGCTCGACGCTGCGGCGCGCCCTGGCGGCACGTCTGCCCCTTGTTTTGACACTTGCGCACCGAAGTGCGCGGCGTGCCAAAGGCGGGGCAGCTGCACTCGCCAGGATCGCACCTCGCTGACTTTCCGCCCAACCTGTAGGGATGCGGATGTCGGCGGAACCACTCGACGCTGCGGCAGCCAGCGAGCAACTAGTTGCTCAACCTGGACAAGTGGCGTCGAAAAAACTGCCTGACAATAAGACCGAGGTCTGAAGACAAGGCAGCACATCGTAGAATAGTGCTGCGTCTTCCCATCGAGGCGCAGCACTTTTTGTTGGATGGACCACAGGAAAGGAAGAACCATGGAAGAGACCCGCGTAGCCGTCATGGCAATCATCGTCGAGAACGACGAGGCCGTCGAAGAGCTCAACGGCGTTCTGCACGAGTACAGCCAGTGCATCATCGGGCGCATGGGCGTGCCCTACCGTGCCCGCGGCATCAACGTCATGAGCATCGCCATCGACGCGCCGGAAGACGACATCTCGGCTCTGGCCGGCAAGGTCGGCAACATCCAGGGCGTGAGCGTGAAGACCGCCTACTCGAACGTGGGCGCTTAAGCGCGACTGGCGTGAAGCAAGGATAGGGAATGGACGAGCAGGCGCACCAGCTGATCGAGCAGCTTGCCGCTTCGCATGCACTGCCGATCGAAGGGTACGAGTACCTGGTGGAGCATCAAAGCGAGCAAGCTGCGCGCCTGCTTGCCGAACATGCGCGCGCCCAGCGCATCGCCATCTACGGCAACGAGGTGTTCATCCGCGGGCTGGTGGAGATCAGCAGTTATTGCCGCAACAACTGCCACTACTGCGGCTTGCGTGCGGGCAATGCGTCCTGCGAGCGCTACCGGCTCGACCGGTCGGAGATCCTGGAGCGCGTGGACATGGGCCACGAACTGGGCTTTCGCACCTTCGTGCTGCAGGGCGGGGAAGATCCGCGCCTGGACGATGCGATGCTGTGCGACACCGTCGCGGCGATCAAGGAGCGCCATCCCGACAGCGCCGTGACCCTGTCGTTGGGCGAGCGCTCTTTCGAGAGCTACGCCGCCTTGCGCGCGGCGGGCGCCGACCGCTACCTGCTGCGCCACGAGGCGGCCGACCCGGACTACTACGCCCAGATCCATCCGGCCGACATGCCCTACGAGCGGCGCATGGCCTGCCTGCAGGAGCTGCGCGAGCTGGGCTATGCCGTCGGCGCGGGGTTCATGGTGGGCGCGCCCGGTCAGACGCCCCGGCATCTGGCGGCCGACCTTGCCTTCATCGAGCGCTTCAAGCCCGAGATGTGCGGCATCGGCCCCTTCGTGCCCCATCATGCCACGCCCTATGCGCATGAGGCGGCGGGAACGCTCGAGCAGACGTGCTACCTGCTGTCCATCGTGCGCCTGATCCACCCGCCGGTGCTGCTGCCTGCCACCACGGCGCTGGGCAGCATCCATCCGCAGGGGCGCGAGCAGGGGATCCTGGCGGGGGCGAACGTGGTCATGCCGAACCTGTCGCCACCCGATGTGCGCAGCAAGTACGCCATCTACGACAACAAAGCGCATACCGGCGTGGAGTCGGCCGAGGGGCTCGACGAGCTGGACGGGCGCCTGCAATCGATCGGATACCGGTTGGTAGTGGACCGCGGCGATCCGCGGACCAAGGAATGTGACTAAAGCACGGACGGCCCGATGACCATGTGCGAGAGTTCTTGCAATGCCGCGAGAGCATGGTAGGGGGATCCGACGGGGAGGCTCAGCGCCGACCCGAAAGAGAGGAGAAGACATGGCATCGTACGTTTACGATCCGAAGAGCTTGTGCGCAGACGAGTTCATCAACCACGACGAGATTCTGGAATCGCTTGCCTACGCCGACGAGCACAAGAACGACGTGGAGCTGTGCCACAGCATCCTGGACAAGTGCCGTCCGCATCTGCAGCCGGCAAGCGAGCATGGCGCGATGATCACGCACCGCGAGGCGAGCGTGCTGCTGGCCTGCGAAGACGAGGGCGTCAACGAGCGCATCAAGCAACTGGCGCACGACATCAAGCTGGCGTACTACGGCAACCGCATCGTGCTGTTCGCGCCGTTGTACCTGTCGAACTACTGCATCAACGGCTGCCTGTATTGCCCGTACCATGCCAAGAACAAGGAAATCCCGCGCAAGAAGCTCACGCAGGACGAAGTGCGCGCCGAGGTGATCGCGCTGCAGGACATGGGCCACAAGCGCCTTGCCATCGAGGCAGGCGAGGACCCGAAGAACAACCCGATCGAGTACATCCTGGAATGCATGAACACGATCTACTCGATCAAGCACAAGAACGGCGCCATCCGCCGCGTGAACGTGAACATCGCGGCCACCACGGTCGACGAGTACCGGATGCTCAAGGAAGCCGAAATCGGCACATACATCCTGTTCCAGGAGACCTACCACAAGGAAGAGTACCTGCGCCTGCATCCCACGGGGCCGAAGCACGACTACAACTGGCACACCGAGGCGATGGACCGCGCCATGGAGGCCG
>CACXFZ010000036.1 GCA_902767025.1 uncultured Coriobacteriaceae bacterium | reverse complement strand
GGATAACCGCTGAAAGCATCTAAGTGGGAAGCCGACTCCAAGATGAGTTCTCTTTTTTTTATGTTTCCTTGTAGACTACGAGGTTGATAGGCCGCAGTTGCAAGCGCTGCGAGGCGTTTAGACGAGCGGTACTAATTGGTCGAGCTCTTTATCTTCAATATAAGTCTTGCGATCGTGAAAATCGAAGCACGCTATGCAACCGTCAGGGTGCGTGGATTGACAGCAGCATATGCTGTTCGCAGAATGCCTTCTGTGAGCGCGACCATAGAGAGAGGGATCACCCGACCCCATTCCGAACTCGGTAGTTAAGCCTCTCTTCGCCGAAAGTACTGCGGTGTAGTCCGTGGGAGGATAGGGCGTCGTGCTCACAGAGGGCATTTTCTTTGCACATGGATGCACCCCATCTTGGCGCTCCAAGCCTTCGGTCACGGCCGAAGAGGCCGCTCCCTTCGGCTTTCACGCCAATCTGGGGCACCCCATGCACAAATAAAACGCCCTCTGCGAGGGCATTTTTGCGTTCGTGACGTTGCTCCATCTTGTTCCTTGTGCTCGGCCTTACGTAGCGTTAAGTACGCTGAGGCGAAAAGGCGGGCGAATCTAAGGCACCTCACGCGTAGAACGTTGCGTTGCTTTGTGGTTATGCAAGGTCCACCTCACCGTAATCGACATTGGACGGCTTGAAGGCCTCGACGAATTGAGCGGGGGACATGGCCTGGACGGGAGAGGCGGCAAAGTCCTTCAGGTTGCTGGTGATGATGACGTCCATGCCGTTGCGTGCTGCACTCTGCGCTATCAGGGCGTCTTCGAAGTCTTTCATGGGGCTTTCCAGTGCGCGCTTGCCGTCGAGTCCGGTGGCATCGAACACGTCAAACATCTCGAACAGGGCCTCCATGGCGTCCTTCAGACCTTTCCCGGCAAGGCCGTTTCTGTGCCGAATGTAGTGCATGTCCGCCAGCGCGCATGCGGGGACGTACGCGTTGAACCTGCGCAGGTTGACAACGTCGTACGCGAAGAAGCAATCTGCGCGTTTCGGGCTGTCGGTGTACAGGTAGATGATCGTGTTCACATCGAAGCATACGTTCATAGCAGTTCTCCGTAGTGCTCCTGGATGCGATACGTCCGTTCTTCCTTGATGTCAAGATCCTCTGTCAGGTGTATCGTTCCCGCCACGGCACGCGCCAATGTGCGCCTGTTCTCGTACCGGTCCTGGGCGCTTTCGGATGCGTCGTCCAGGCAGGCGGGAATGCGCCCTTCGCGTTCCATGTAGCGGTACAGGCTGCGGATGATCTGCGTGGGGCTGGCCCCATTTTCGTCCAGTACGCGCGTACCTGCGGACTTGAGCGTCTGCGGCAGCCGTGCGTTGATGGTTGCCTCGTGTTCCATGGGCTCTCCTTGGTCCTGCTCCGAGCATGATTGTATCTGATTGCATTACGTAATGCAATGAATAGGAAGCACAAGAGCAGCTAGTTAGTGGCATAATGGAGACCTCATATCGGGGAGTAGGGTGGCCAACATGCAGCTGGCTGGCGCTTATTCGCGTCTGGGCAGTGGAGAGGGCGAAGTTGCGCATAGCTTTAATCGGCATAGGGTACGTGGGCCTTTCGGTGGCTTGCCTGCTGGCGCGCGAGCACGAAGTCGCGGCCGTCGACGTGGTGCCCGAAAAGGTCGACCTTGTCAACGCGGGCAAGGCGCCCTTTCGCGATGCCGGCATCGAGGAGGCACTTGCCTCCGGGCAGCTGAACCTGCGCGCGACGCTGGATATGCAGCAGGCGTGCGAAGGTGCCGACTACGCCATCATCGCCGTCCCCACCGATTTCGACGAGGCATCCAGGCGCTTTAACACGGGCATCGTCGAAGGCGTGCTCGCGCAGCTCGACGACATGGGCTTTGCCGGTACGGTGGTCGTCCGCTCGACAGTGCCCGCTGGCTTCACCGACGAGCAGGCGCAGAAGCACCCAACCTTGAGTCTGCTCTTCTCTCCCGAGTTCTTGCGCGAGGGGCACTCCCTTGAGGACAATCTGCATCCCAGCCGTATCGTCGTGGGCTTCCCAAGTGCCGCGGCAGGCGAAGGGCTGCTGCAAGTCAAAGCTCGCCAGTTCACCCAGTTGCTCGCCGATGCTTCCGAGGAGTCTGACGTTGCCGTCTTTGTCATGGGTGCGCGCGAGGCCGAGGCCGTCAAGCTGTTTTCGAACACCTACCTTGCGCTGCGCGTTGCCTTCTTCAACGAGCTGGACACCTACGCCCTGTCGCACGGGCTGGATAGCGCCCAGATAATCGCCGGCGTGGGGGCGGACCCGCGGATCGGCACACACTACAACATCCCCTCCTTCGGGTATGGCGGCTATTGCCTGCCCAAAGATTCCAAGCAGCTGCTGGCAAGCTACGAAGGCATCCCCCAGAGCCTGATCGAGGCCATCGTGTCCTCCAACGCCATGCGGAAAGACTTCATCGCCGGGCAGATCGCCGCGCTGGAGCCGGAGCTCGTGGGCATCTACCGCCTTGCCATGAAGGAGGGTTCGGACAACTACCGGAAAAGCTCGATCTTGGGCATCATGGAGCGCCTGCGGGAGCGCGGCATCCCCATGGTCGTCTACGACCCGGCTTGCCCCGAAGAGGAAGTGGTAGGGGCGGCTGTGACAGACGACCTCGAAGAGTTCAAAGAGCGCTGCTCGTTGATCATCTGCAACCGCTACGAGAGCACTTTGGAAGATGTGCGCGGCAAGGTGTACACGCGAGACGTCCGCATGCCTATGTGGTAGGCGCTGTCGTAGCCGCATCTAACGTTAGTTCCAGAGGGTCTGTAGGTTGGCTGTGTTGGCGGAAAACCTGGGAGAATCCGACACGGAATCGCACGGTATAGGTGCGTCGGTGTGAGACACGCTTGAGCAGGATGTCGAGCATAATGTTACTGTCGATCAATGCCTTCATGGTGCTCCTCCCTAAGCCTGCCAAGCAGCTCTTTGAAGTTGGTGCCGTCGTATTCGGGGATTTCGGGAGCGGTGTGGGACGACCAGAACTCCTTGAACTGCTCGAGCTGCTTGCCGCGCAGGACCTTTCGCTGCATGGTGGCTGGGGGCAGGGGCTGCGCACAGATCGGCCTGGGCTTGATGGGGTGGGGCTCGAAGAAGTCGTG
>CACXFZ010000035.1 GCA_902767025.1 uncultured Coriobacteriaceae bacterium | reverse complement strand
CGAGTACGTGGGCTGCGACGTCGAGCTGCTGCTGTGCGGCGCCGGCAACCGCATCGCCGCCGAGCGCGAGCAGTGGAACGACGGCTCCAACACGCTGTGCGTCGAGCCTGGCAAGATCGTGGTCTACCAGCGCAACGACGTTACCAACGCCTACCTGGACTCCCGTGGCCTGGACCTGGTGGTCATCCCGTCCGCCGAGCTCTCGCGCGGCCGTGGCGGCCCGCGCTGCATGAGCATGCCGGTCTGGCGCGAGGATCTCTAAGCGCAACGGCACGACGGTCCAGATTTAACGGACCTGCAAACCATCAAGGGCGGTTCTTCGGAGCCGCCCTTTTTCGTGGCGCGGGACCTATCAAAACCCCGGGGGTTCTGATAGGTTGTTGCCGATGATCAACGAGGGTGTTGGAAGGGAGAGGGATCATGACAGGAATTCGCAGGCAAGCGGTACTGCTGGCTCTGGCGGCGCTTGGCGTCGTCGTCGCGTGCGCGGGATGCGCGCCTTCCGAACAGCAGGACGGACACACGTCCTCGGCGAAGACGGCGGATGCAGCGAGCAGCACGGCGGCACCTGCCGCGGAAAGCTCGCTCGCCTCGTCGTCGAGCGCGGCATCCAGCGCGCAGGCCGAACCCGAGCCCGCCGCCCAGCCGGAGGAGCAGGGCCGCGTGGTTCTGGGCGACGAGCAGTTCGACGCGTACCTGCCGCTGCTCGAAGGCAAGCGCGTGGCGCTGTATTCGAACCAGACCGGCATCGTCGGCGACGTCACGTCGGCCGAGCCCCTGACGATGGGCGAGCCCGGCGCCGACCTGGTCGCCTTCGGCACGGCTGCCGATGGGAGCGCGGTTTCGTACGGCCAGCACATCCTGGACGCCCTGGCGGAACGCGGCGTGAACGTGACGCTCGCCTTCGGGCCCGAACACGGCTTCCGCGGCACCGAGGACGCGGGTGCGCTGGTGGGAGACTCCGTCGACGAGGCGACGGGTGTGCCCATCCGCTCGCTCTACGGGTCCAACAGCCAGCCATCCGGAGCCGACATGGAAGCGTTCGACACGCTGGTCATCGACATGCAGGACGTGGGACTTCGCTACTACACCTACTACCTGACCATGTACCATCTGATGGACGCATGCGCTTCAGGGGGCAAGGAAGTGATCGTGCTCGACCGGCCCAACCCCAACGGCTTCTACGTGGACGGCCCCATCCTGCGCGACGATTGCGTCTCGGGCGTGGGCGAGCTGCCCCTGCCCGTGGTCCACGGCATGACCTGGGGCGAGCTGGCTCAGATGATCAACGGCGAAGGCTGGCTGAGCGCTGGGAGCGGCGCCTGCAACCTGAGCGTGGTCCCCTGCAAGAACTACACGCACGCCACCAAGACGGCGATCGTCAGCCGCCCCTCCCCCAACCTGAAGGACATGCGGGCAGTCTACCTGTACGCCTCGACGTGCTTCTTCGAGTACACGGCCGTGTCGGTGGGACGCGGCACCGACCTGCCCTTCGAGATCTACGGCAGCCCGTACCTGGACAACGGCTCGTACGGCATATCGTTCACGCCGCAGAGCATCCCCGGTGCCACCAACCCGCCGTTCCTGGGTGTGGAGTGCCTGGGCGTCGACCTGCGCGACGAGAGCCTTCAAGCCATCTGGGAACAGGGCATCAACATGGACTACGTGGTGTCCGCCTACCGCGACATGCAGCAGACCCACCCCGAGGTTTCCTTCTTCGGAGAGCCCGACGCCTACGGCCGCTATTGGATCGACCTGCTCACGGGCACCACGGACGTGAAGCGCCAGATCGAGGCGGGCTGGACGGCACAGGAGATCGAAGCCGCCTGGGCGGGCGACGTCGAGCAGTTCGTCCAGCAGCGCGCGCCCTACCTGCTCTACGACTAGTTTCCGAACAGGGGCCTGGCCCTTGTTCGGAAGTTACACCATCAGGTCGGCGACAGCCGATGCGAAGGCGACGGGGTCGTCGATGGGCATGCCCTCCACCAGCAGCGCCTGGTCGTAGAGCAGCTTGGCGTAGCGCTCGACCTTCTGGGTGTCGCCGTCCTTCTGCGCCTGAACCAGCACCTGGAACACGGGATGCCGGGTGTTGAGCTCCAGCACGCGCGGGGTGTGGAAGTCGTCGGGCGCGTCGGGCATCGATGCCAGCAGGCGCTCCATTTCCAGGCTGATGGGGCCTTCGGTGGTGATGGTCGCCGGCGCATCGGCAAGCAGCGACGACACCGACACCTTGCTCACCATGCCGCCCAGAGCCTCCTTCATGGCCGCGAACAGGTCTTCGTGTTCCTTTTCGGCCGTTTCCTTGGCGGTCTTGTCGGCTTCGGTGTCCAGGCCCAGATCGCCGCCGGCCACGTTCTTGAACTCGAGCGCGCCCTCCGTGGCACCGCCCTTGCCGTACGTCTGCATGGAGCCCAGGCAGAATTCGTCGATGTCCTGCGTGCACAGCAGCACGTCGTAGCCGCGGGACAGCACCGAAGTGACGAGCGGGGTCTTCTCCAGACGCCCGAGCTGGTCGCCCGCGGCGTAGTAGATGGCACCCTGGCCGTCGGGCATCTCTTCCAGGTACTCGTCGAGCGTGACCATCTTGCCCAGCTTCGCCGAATGGAACAGCAGCAGGCCGCCCAGCTCGCTTTTCGCAGCGCCGTAGCTGGCGTAGATGCCGAACTTGATGCTGCGGCCGAAGTTCTCGAAGAACTGCTCGTAGGTCTCGCGGTCGTTCTTGCACAGCGTTGCCAGCTCGCTGGTGATCTTCTTCTCGATCTTGCTCGCGATGGCGCGCAGCTGGCTGTTGTGCTGCAGCGTTTCGCGCGAGATGTTCAGCGACAGGTCCTGGCTGTCGACGATGCCGCGCACGAAGTTGTAGTGGTCGGGCAGCAGCTGGTCGCACTTTTCCATGATCAGCACGTTGCTGCTGTAGAGCTGCAGGCCCTTCTCGTAGTCCTTGGAGTACAGATCCCACGGGCGCTGGCCCGGGATGAACATGAGCACGTCGTAGCTGATGGCGCCTTCGGCATGCACCGAAATGGTGCGCACCGGGTCGACGAAATCATGGAACTGGCCCTTGTAGAACTCGTTGTACTCGTCCTTTTTCACCTCGGACTTGCGGCGCTTCCAGATGGGGACCATCGAATTGAGCGTTTCGACTTCGGTGTAGTCCTCCCATTCGGGCACGTAGTCCTCCCCCGCGTCTTCGGGCTTGGGCACCTGGCGGCTCTTCGTCACCTCCATGCGGATGGGATAGCGCACGTAATTGCTGTAGCGCGACACCAGGCTGCGCAGGCCCGCCTCGCTCAGGAAGGTGTCGTAGTCGTCTTCGTCGGTGTTGGGCTTGATCGTCAGGATGACGTCGGTGCCGTGCGTGCTGCGCTCGGCAGGGCTTATCTGGTAGCCCTCCACACCGTCGGACTCCCACTGGTAGGCCTGGTCGCTTGCGTACGAACGCGTGACCACGCGCACCTTCGACGCCACCATGAAGGCCGAATAGAACCCCACGCCGAACTGCCCGATGATGTCGATGGCGTCGTTGGCGGCCATCTGCTGCTCTTGCTTCTTGGTGGGCTTCTTCTTGCTGCCGTCCTTGTTGGTGGCGGAATTCGCCTGCTCGGCAGCCAGCGCCTCGGCCGTCTTGAACTCCAGGCTGTCGGAATGGGCGATGGTGCCCAGGTTCTTTTCCAGCTCTTCGTCGGTCATGCCGATGCCGTTGTCGGAAACGGTGATGGTGCGCGCTTCCTTGTCGAAGCTCAGGTTGATGACCAGGTCGTCCTTGGACAGCTTCACGCTCTTGTCGGTGAGGCTTTTGAAGTACAGCTTGTCGGCCGCGTCGCTGGCGTTGCTCACGAGCTCGCGCAGGAAGATCTCGCGGTTCGTGTAGATGGAGTTGATCATGAGGTCGAGCAGCTTCTTGCTCTCTGTTTTGAACTTGCGCATCGTGTTGCCTTTCCCGCCCCGCCGCGCTTGCCGCATCACGTTCCTGCAGCAGGCGCCGCGCGTCTGTGTTTGTCGGTGTTCGATTATAGGTTTCTTCGATGGCGGCGCAATCCCCGTCAACGGGGCTTCACGATTGTGCAATCAAGCAGTTACCTGGCCCGAAAGCACCGGGCGAAGGCAACGCGGCGCGGGGTGCGAAGCGCGGTGCGGAAACAGGCGTTGTGCCTGCTCGGCCATGGTTTTCCTTCACAATAATTTGGTCGTTGGGCAGATATACACTATACTTGCGCGAGCCCCAGAAACGTTAGGAGCTTCTTGAGTCCAGACCCCGCGCATAGCACGAAACGCGACACGCCGCGTCCTTCCGTCAGCGGGCAGGGTCCGAAACCCCGGCCCTCGGTGAACGCCACCGCCGCACGCACGGAAACCCGCACGCCCACGCTGCGCACCCCTGACAACGCGCGCAAGGGCGGGATGCTGCCGCTGCTCCTTGTTGCCGTGTTCGCCGCATTGCTGATCTGGTTCTTCGCCACGAACCCCGCATCCTGCAGCTCGGCCGAGCCCGAGGTCCAACACGACGGTCCCGCCGTCGTGGCAAGCCAGGTGACCTACGACTGGAACAACCTGTCGAAGAGCAACGGCAGG
>CACXFZ010000034.1 GCA_902767025.1 uncultured Coriobacteriaceae bacterium | reverse complement strand
GGGCGCTCGTCTTCGGAGTCGGTCTTGGGGTCGATGCCCTTGATGGAAGGAACGTCGACGGGGCTGGGCAGGTAGTCGACGACGGCGTCGAGCAGTTCCTGCACGCCCTTGTTCTTGTAGGCCGAACCCACGAACACGGGGTTCATCTCGCAGGCGATGGTGCCCTTGCGGATGGCTGCCTTAAGCTGCTCGACGGGCACTTCCTCGTCCATGAGGACCTTTTCCATCAGGTCGTCGTCGAAGTCGGCGGCGGCTTCCAGAAGCTCGGTGCGCTTCTCTTCCGCCACGGCCATGAACTCGTCGGGGATGGCATCCATCGGCTCGGGATAGGTCATGCCCTTGTCGTCGGCCTTGAAGTCCCATGCCGTCATCGTCACCAGGTCGATGACGCCCCAGAACTGGTCTTCGGCGCCCATCGGGATCTGAGCGGCGACGGCGGGAGCACCCAGGCGGTCCTTCATCGTCTGGATGGCGTTGAAGAAGTCGGCGCCCACGCGGTCGTACTTGTTGATGAAGGCGATGCGGGGCACGCCGTAGTGATGGGCCTGGCGCCAGACGGTTTCCGACTGGGGCTGCACGCCGGCGACGGCGTCGAACACGGCGACAGCGCCGTCCAGGACGCGCAGCGAGCGCTCGACCTCGGACGTGAAGTCCACGTGGCCCGGGGTGTCGATGATCTGCAGACGGTACTCGACGTCGTCCTTCTTCCAGAAGCACGTGGTGGCGGCGGCGGTTATGGTCACGCCTCGCTCCTGCTCCTGCTCCATCCAGTCCATCGTCGCGGCGCCGTCATGCACCTCGCCGATCTTGTGCGTCTTGCCCGTGTAGTACAGGATGCGCTCGGTCGTGGTGGTCTTGCCGGCATCGATGTGGGCCATGATGCCGATGTTGCGGGTTTCTTTCAGGGAAGTAGCCATTGGTACTCTGATCCTTCCCTTCTAGAAACGGTAGTGCGAGAACGCACGGTTCGACTCGGCCATCTTGTACAGGTCCTCGCGGCGCTTCACCGACGCGCCGGTGTTCTCGGCGGCATCCATGATCTCGGCGGCAAGGCGCTCACGCATCGTGTGCTCCTTGCGGTTGCGGCTGAAGTCCACCATCCAGCGGATGGCGAGGGTGGTGGCGCGGCGGGAGTTGACCTCCATGGGCACCTGGTAGGTGGCGCCGCCCACGCGCTTGGGCTTGACCTCGAGGGTCGGGCGCACGTTGTCCATGGCCTTCTTGAACACGGAAAGCGCGTCCTGGCCGGTCTTGTCGGCAACGATGTCGAAGGCGCCATACACGATGGACTCGGCGGTGGATTTCTTGCCGTCGAGGAGCACCTTGTTGATCAGCTGCGTGACAAGACGGTTGTTGTATACGGCATCCGGCTGCACTTCACGGCGGGATGCTGCTGCACGACGTGGCATACTACCTATCCTTTCACTCTACTGAGGTTCGTATTCTTACTTGGGGCGCTTGGCGCCGTAGCGGCTGCGGCTCTGCATGCGGCCATCGACCGCGGCGCAGTCCAGCGCAGCACGAATTACCTTGTAACGCACACCGGGCAGGTCGCGCACACGGCCGCCGCGGATGAGCACCATCGAGTGCTCCTGCAGGTTGTGGCCGACGCCGGGGATGTAGGCCGTAACTTCCATGCCGTTCACCAGGCGCACACGGCACACCTTGCGCAGTGCCGAGTTCGGTTTCTTGGGCGTGGTGGTGTACACGCGCGTGCACACGCCGCGCTTCTGCGGGTTGCCCTTCAATGCGGGGGTCTTTTTCTTCTCCACCTGATCGTGGCGGCCCTTGCGGACCAACTGATTAATAGTAGGCAAAGGAAAACTCCTTCTCATCCTTTAGGCCCTACCTTAAGAGCCTTCGTACCCATTACTAGCAGTGTCTCAAAAGACGCGAAGCGGTACTTTAGCACCGCTCACACAGGCGTGTCAAACGCCACGCACCCGGGCGTATCCATCTTGCTTAAACAGCATTATCCCAGCTCACGAGCGGGAATTCGCGCTACAGGCCCGCTTTTGTGTGGCAAGTTCGCGAAAACTTCACAGCCTGAGCGCTCCAGACGGTAAGCTTGAGGGGCGAAAACCCGTCCGATTGAGAGCACATCATGTCCACCGCCCCCTTTTCACAGGTAAAGTTCACGGCATCGTACGCAGACGCCTCGGCCCTGCCCGCCTCCCCCCTGCCCGAGTTTTCCTTCGTGGGACGCTCGAACGTGGGGAAAAGCTCGCTGATGAACAAGATATTCGGGCGCAAGAACCTGGTGAAGGTGTCGTCCACGCCGGGCAAGACCACCACGATCAACTGGTTCGACGTACCTGGCGCCACCTTCATCGACCTGCCGGGATACGGCTTCGCGCAGGTGTCCAAAAGCGACCGCGAGCGCTGGCGACCCCTGGTCGAGGGCTATTTCGAGCAGGACCGCACGTTCGGGCAGGTGTTCGTGCTCGTGGACATACGCCATGACGCCAGCGAGCTCGACATCCAGATGATCTCGTACCTGGCACAGCACGAGCTGCCCTTTTCCATCGTGTTCACCAAAGCCGACAAGCTCTCCGCGAGCAAGCAGCGCAAGCAGGTTTCCGCCCTGTGCAAGCAGCTGGGCGCCACCGGCGACACCTACGTGTTCGTGACGTCGTCGGCAGATGGCCAGGGAATCGAAGACGTGCGTGCATTTATCGCCTCCTGCATGGCATAATAGCCATATCGAACAACTCGTCGGGAGGATTGCCATGAGTACGGATTACAAGCTGGTTTTCGTCGCGCTCGACGGCGGCGACACGCAGGACATGGTTGCCAAGAAGGCGGTGCGCATCGCATCGAACAACCAGGCGAGCATCGTGATGGGACACGTCGTCGACGCTGTTCCGACCGAGGCCACCTCGTACGACCTGCGCAACATCTGCGACCAGGTCCATCTGCGCATCCAGGACGAGCTTGCTGAAACGATCAAGGAAGCCGAAGACGACCCCAACATCCCCAGCATCGACTTGCGTGTGGACATGGGCACCATCCAGGAGACCCTGGGCCTGATGCTCGAAGACGTGAAGCCCGACCTGATCGTCTGCGGCGAGCGCGGCCTGTCGAAGATCCGCTATGCGTTCGTGGGAAGCGTGAGCACGCACCTGATCCGCACCGCCGACTGCGACGTGCTCGTGGTCAAGCAGCACTAGACCCTTTAAACACCAATAGACAGCCGAACCGCCCGACGGTGCGCGTAGCCATGCCGCGACCCCACCAGACTTGCAAGGACACCTTGGGAATCGGCTCAAAACATAAACCCGGGATCTTTCTGCCATGAAAATGCACGCTGTGCACGTGAGACCGCCGACGCGGCGCGTGCATACCGTGCGTTTTCGTGCCATCTGGGCTCAAACGACGTGCACAGCGTACGTTTTCATGGCATTACGCCCTGGATATTCCATTACCCCCACCACCACGACACTCCCCGCAGGTTTCGCCAGGCAAGCGCGGCGAGCGAAGCAATGCCGCGAGCAGGTTGAGAGAAGTTGCAGCAGCAGCCCACCCGGCAGGTCCCGCCAGGCCCCAGCGCGGCCAGCGAAGCGTCGCCGCGCCCGTAGGTCGAGGGAACCTGCAACAGCGGCCACCCCCGCGCCCCAGCAGCGCGCGCCACGAGACGCAGGTGGTCGAAGTGTCAGCGAAAAGCGCTCAGGGGCCCCAGGTAGGCGTGAAAGCCCGGCGACGCGTACTCCACGTACGCGAGCCGGGCTTGGAGCGCCTAGATGGGGCGGCTGAGCGCTTTGCAGCGTCGACCAAAAAAGAAGGCCCCGAAGGGCCTTCTTTTTTACAGAAGAACAATGAGTGGAACAAGGAGAACAGCGACGATGTTGAACACCTTGATCAGCGGGTTGATGGCAGGGCCGGCGGTGTCCTTGTAGGGGTCGCCAACCGTGTCACCGGTAACGGCAGCCTGATGGGCCTCGGAGCCCTTGCCGCCGTACTTGCCTTCTTCGATGAGCTTCTTGGCGTTGTCCCATGCGCCACCGCCGTTGGTCATCGACACGGCGACGAACAGGCCCGTGACGATGGTGCCCACCAGGGCGCCACCCATCACCTGCACGGTGAAGCTGAACGCATCGGCGTAGCCAACGGCCTTCAGGATGAAGCCGATGACCAGGATGAGCACCGGAGCCGCGATCGGGATGATGGCCGGAACGATCATCTCGCGCAGGGCGGCACGGGTCACGATGTCGACGCAACGGCCGTACTCGGGCTTTGCGGTGCCTTCCATGATGCCCGGGATCTCCTTGAACTGACGGCGCACCTCGGCGACGACGCCGCCGGCAGCCTTGCCCACCGACGTCATGGCACGGGAGCCGAACAGGTACGGCAGCAGGCCACCGAACAGCAGACCCACGATGACGTAGGGGCTGGACAGGTCGAAGCTCAGGGCCGTGGAGGCGCCACTGGCCAGCTGGGTCTGGATGGTGTGCGTGAAGTCGGCGAAGAGCACCACGGCCGCCAGGGCGGCGGAAGCGATGGCGTAGCCCTTCGTGACGGCCTTGGTCGTGTTGCCCACGGCGTCGAGCGCGTCGGTGTGAACGCGGACCTCGGCGGGCAGGCCGGCCATCTCGGCGATGCCGCCGGCGTTGTCGGTAACCGGGCCAAACGCGTCGATGGCGACGACGATGCCGGCCATCGAGAGCATCGACAGGGCGGCAACGCCAATGCCGAAGATGCCACCCAGCACGTAGGTGACGACCATCGAGATGACGATGACCAGGATGGGCAGACCGGTGGACTCCATGCCCACGGCCAGACCCTGGATGATGTTGGTCGCATGACCGCTCTGGGAAGCGGACGAGATCGAGTCGACCGGCTTCTTCTCGGAGCTGGTGTAGTAGTCGGTGATGTAGACCATCGCAGCGGTGAGCACGACGCCGATGATGGCGCACACCCAAATGCTGATGGCGCTCAGGCCCTCGGGGGCAACGGCGCCCACAACGGTGACGTTTTCCATCAGCCAGTTGGCGATCGGGAAGAACAGGACGATCGCCAGGCCGGCGGCCACCCACAGGCCCTTGTACAGAGCACCCATGATGGTGGCGTTGGGGCCGGAACCCATGCGGGCGAAGAAGGTACCCACGATGGAGGCGATGATCGAAGCGGCGCCGATCAGGACCGGGAAGCCCAGCCAGTAGGCGCTTGCAGCATCACCGAAAGCCAGACGGCCCAGCAGCATGGCGGCAACCGTGGTGACCACGTAGGTCTCGAACAGGTCGGCGGCCATGCCGGCGCAGTCGCCCACGTTGTCGCCCACGTTGTCGGCGATGACGGCAGGGTTGCGCGGGTCGTCCTCGGGCAGGCCGGCTTCGTTCTTGCCCACGAGGTCGGCGCCCACGTCGGCGGCCTTGGTGAAGATGCCGCCGCCCAGACGGGCGAAGATGGAGATCAGCGAGCCACCGAAGCCCAGGCCAACCAGGGCCGTGCTGTCGGCAACGCCAGCTGCCACCAAAAACGACATGATGGACACCGAAAGGATGCCCAAGCCGATGACGAACATGCCGGTGACGCTACCGGACTGGAACGCGGTCTTCAGAGCCTCGCCCAGGCCGGAACGGGCGGCTTCGGCCGTGCGCACGTTGGCGCGCACCGAAATGATCATGCCGATAAAGCCTGCAGCACCGGATGCAACGGCACCGATCAGGAAGCCGATGGCCGTCCAGATGCCGAAGCCCTGAACACCCATGAGGCCCGGGATGAGCAGCACCACGGCTACGACGACGGCAGCGATGGCGATGGTGCGGTACTGGCGAGACAGGTATGCTTGCGCACCTTCCTGAATGGCCCCCGCAATCCCCTGCATTTGATCGTTGCCTGCAGGCAACTTGTTGATTCGCGAGATGAGAGCAGTCGCGTACAAGGCCGCGATGATGCCTGCTATCGTCCCGAGAATCAGAGGCAACTGTTGCATTACTCCTCCTTCGATAATAAGTAACAGCCGATCAACAAACAGTCGAATAATAGCATCACACGAATGCGTAGCGTTCGAGATATAGAGATTCTTCAATTATTCGCGCTCGGCGGAAGGCCGTTGGAAAGCCGAATCCGCACGCTGGATGCACCAGCAAACGGGATACCTAGCGCGCCACTTTGACGATGGGCGCGTAGTCCTTCAGCAGCTTCTTGACCGAGCCGGTCTTCTCGAAGCGGATCGACAGCGTCTCGCCATCGACCGAGACCACCTTGCCGCGGCCGAACACCTTGTGGCTGACCACGTCGCCCTTCTCGAAGGTCATCGCAGCGGCGTCCTTCTTGTGGTCTTCTGCGCGCAGCTCCCGCGGGCGGCTGCCCGACGCGCTCGACACGCCGAACACGCGGCCGCGCCCCGCCTCGGTGCCGCTGCCCGAAATGCCGCGGCGGCTCCCCCGCTTCTCCCAGCCGGTGCCCGAATAGCCCGCCGAGCCCAGCCCGGTGGTCTTGCGCAGCTCGTCGGGAATCTCGAGCAGGAAGCGCGACGTGGGGTTGGCATGCGTCTGCCCGAACATGTGTCGCGACTGCGCGCAGGTCAGGTAGAGCAGCTTGCGCGCGCGCGTGATAGCCACGTAGGCCAGGCGGCGCTCCTCTTCGATGGCGCGCGGGTCGGCCATGCTGATCGTGTGCGGGAAGATGCCCTCTTCCATGCCGGCAGTGAACACGATGTCGAATTCCAGGCCCTTCGCGGCGTGGATCGTCATCAGCGTGACCGCCTCTCCCCCTTCGAGCATCGTATCCAGGTCGGTGCGCAGGCTCACCCATTCGATGAAGTCCGCGAGCGAATTGCCATCGAGCACGCGGGCGGGCTCGCCCTGTTCCCCCACCGTGGGCGCGTCGTAGAACACCTCGGCGTCGCGCGGCGCACCGGCCGAATCCTGCGCACCCAGCCCGACCTCGGACAGATCGTGCGTCTGCTGGTATTCCTGCACGACGCTCACAAGCTCGCGGATGTTCTCCACGCGGCCGCGCGCCTCGTCTGTCTCCTCGCTCTCCAGTGCGGCGACAAGGCCGCTCTGGTCGACGATCGCCTCCACGACGCGCGACAGCTCGCCCTCGTAGGATGCGGCATCCTGCACAAGCTTCACGAACTCGCCGATGGATGTGCGCGTGGCCATGCGGATGGATTCGTCGGCCATCGCCAGCTGGGCCGCATCCATGAACGTGATGCCGTTCGTGCGGGCCAGCGACTCGATGTGCTCGATGGTGGTCTTTCCGATGCCGCGGCGCGGGACGTTGATCACGCGACGAGCCATCTCGTCGGCTGCGGGGTTGACGGCAAGCGTCAGGTAGGCCATCACGTCCTTGATTTCCGCGCGGTCGAAGAACCGCGTGCCGCCCACGATGCGGTACGGCACGCCCGCGCGCAGCAGCATGTCCTCGAGCACGCGGCTCTGCACGTTCGTGCGGTAGAACACCGCCATCTGGTTGTAGCTGGCGCCCTCGCCGTGCTGGCGCTCGATCTGCGCCGCCACCCAGCGGCCCTCGTCGCGCTCGTCGCTGGCGGCGTACACCTGGATCTTCGCACCCACGTCGCCGGTCGCCACCAGCTTCTTGGGCTTGCGGTGCGTGTTGTGCCCGATCACCGCGTTGGCGGCATCCAGGATAGTCGAGGTGGACCGGTAGTTGCGCTCGAGTTTGACCACCGTGGTGTCCGGGTAGTCCTGCTCGAACTCGAGGATGTTGCGGATGTCGGCGCCGCGCCAGCTGTAGATGGACTGGTCGTCGTCGCCCACCACCATGATGTTGCGCTCGCGCGAGGCCAAAAGCTGCGTGATGGCGTACTGCGCGTGGTTCGTGTCCTGGTACTCGTCCACCAGGATGTAGTGGAACCGGTCCTGGTATGCCTGGAGCACGTCGGGATGGTTCTTCAGCAGCAAGTACGCGTACACGAGCAGGTCGTCGAAGTCGAAGGCATTGGCCATGCGCAGGCGCTCCTGGTACTCGGGATAGACGCGCGCGGCGGCCTTCGCAATCGGGTCGTTCGCGGTCTGTGCGAAATCGCCCGGCATGATCAGCTCGTTTTTCGCCGTGGAGATGCGGTTGCGCACGGCATTGGCCTGGATGTACTTGGCGTTGATGTCCAAGTCGAACATGATCGCCTTGATCAGCGACTTCTGGTCGCTGTCGTCGTAGATGGTGAAGCCGGGCGCGAAGCCCATGCGCTCGGCGTCGGCGCGCAGCATGCGCACGCACATGCTGTGAAAGGTCGACACCCACATGCCGCGCGAGGCGAAGCCCACCAGCTGGCCCAGGCGCTCGCGCATCTCGGCGGCGGCCTTGTTCGTGAACGTGATGGCGAGCACCTGCCAGGGCGAAACGCCCTTGTCCTGCAGCAGGTGCGCGATGCGGTAGGTGAGCACGCGCGTCTTGCCGCTGCCTGCACCCGCCAGGACCAGCAGGGGCCCTTCGGTGCACAGCACGGCTTCGCGTTGCTCCGGGTTCAAAGAATCTATATCAAGCATGCGCCCCATTATAGCCAACGCATTGGCATTCCCAAGGGCACAGGCGTATGATACATACCGACTCGACAGCACGTTTCGTTTCGCAGCGCAAGACAGGAGGCCAGCCATGGATTACGAAGGACGCATCTGCCGCACCCCTGGCGAGAAATCGTCGTTCAAGCTCCCCGTTTCGGTCGGCTGCCCCTACAACGCCTGCGCGTTCTGCGACCTGTTCAAGGACCTCACCTACCGCGAGCTGCCCCTGGAGCAGATCGAGGCCGAGCTCGCACGCGTGAAAGACGTCGGCGGCGCACCCGAGCGCGTCATGCTGGGCGACGGCAACGCCTTCTGGATGGACTTCGAGCGCCTTGCGCAGGTGGTGAACCTGGTGCACCGCTACCTGCCGTCGTGCACGACCATCTCAAGCGACGCCTCCATCCCCGCCATCGCCTCCAAGACCGACGACGAGCTGGCATGGCTGGCCGAACAGGGTTACACGATGGTCTACATCGGCATCGAGTCAGGCCTGGACGACGTGCTGCACTTCATGCACAAGGACCACGACAACACGCAGGCCCGCACCCAGATCGCGCGGCTGCATCAAGCCGGCATCGACTACGGCGCGCACATCATGACGGGCATGGCGGGTGCCAATCGCGGGCTGGAGAACGCCCGCGCCACCGCCCAGCTGCTCAACGAGACGCGCCCGGTCTACGTGTGCAACTTCAACATGGGCGTGGGCCTGACGACCGAGCTGGCGCGCATGGAAAAGGACGGCCGGTTCGCGCGCGCATCTGTGCGCGAATGCCTGGAGGAAGAGCGCGAGCTCCTGAGCCTGCTCGACGTGCCCGTGCGCTTCGAGGGATTCCACTTCGAATACGACCGCGACCAGATCGACTGCGCCACGCAAGGCGCCACCACGCCGGAGTTCAACGACTACATCACCAGCTGGACGCACACGTTCGGCCAGCTGCCCGAGCAACGCGAACAGCTGACAGCCAAGCTCGACGAGGCCATCGCCGCATCAGCCGACGCGGACGCCGCGTAAGGCTGCGCGCAATAGGGAGTTCGTTACCTATTCATTGCGCACACGAATGGGCCCACCGTAAGGCAATGTGTCGCAAATTGAGCCTTCGCTATTTGTCGAACAGGTTGGAATGCGTGCCGGTTCTCTATGCGGTGAGTATCAGCTTGTCCTGGTCAATTGCATATATAAGTAGGCAATCAGGGCGAATACGGCATTCGCGGAAACCCATGTAGTTCCCCGCAAGTGCATGGTCGCGATGGCGCTCGTCTAGCGGCTCCTCGGCGCAGAGCCTGTCGAGTACCGCCTGCAGCTCGCCCATATCCAGCCCGCGCCTTCTCGCCCTTTTGTAATCCTTCTTGAACTGCGATGTGGGAACGAGCTCCAAAGCCATCGCGTTCCCTATTCGTCCAATGCCGCGAACATGGCCTCAGCGGAATCGTAGGAAACCGCCTCGATCTTGCCACTCATGATATCCCGCGCTTCCTGCATGGCAGCTTCCGTCTCGTGGTTGTAACGAGGTTGCCTCACATCGAAGGGCAAGCCGCCCTCCATGACCGACTTGTGGAGAAAAATATTGATGGCTTCGGTGAGCGTCATTCCCAAACTTGCAAAAACCGACTCGGCATCTGACTTTATCTCCGGGTTGACGCGCATGTTGATTGTTGCGGTTTTTGCCATAGCAAGGCCTCCTATGTATCTACATTGCATATGCAATGTATCACGTATACAGGTAGACCACAAGCAGCATCTCCGAGCAGACAAGCGCCCTATCGTCATCGTCGAGGACAGCGCCGAGTCAAGGTCGTCTGCCCTACTGGCTTGACGTTTCCCGTGCCGCTTCCTCGACCGCCTCTACCAGGTCGTCTACGCGCAGGGCGTCGAGTTTGCGGTAGCGCGCGTGGAGCAGGGCGGCCAGACGCTGTGCGCGCTTCGTCGCGGTGCGCGTTCCGGCCCCGGTGTCGATGAACAGCAGCGGCACGTGATTGCGCGCGCAATACGATGCGAACCCCCGTATGAGGCTTGTCGTCGCCACGCCGCGCTCGCGGTTGAAACCGCCGTCGGAAAGAACCACAACTTCGACCGGCTCGTCTTCTACTGTTTCGATCAAGCGTTGCGCGCGCTGAAGCGCATCCAGCAGCGGCGTGGACCCGCCGCCCTTC
>CACXFZ010000033.1 GCA_902767025.1 uncultured Coriobacteriaceae bacterium | reverse complement strand
GGGATGCGCACGGGAACCTGCTCTACCTCAACACCCGTGGACTCCTTCAGGCGGTTGAGCAGCGTGTTGATCTGCTCGTCGCCCATGGCGGTGATGACGGTCTGGTGGGTTTCGTCGTTGCGGTCGATGCGCAGCGTGGGGTCGCTTTCCGCCGCACGCGACAGGAAGGTGCCCAGCTTGTCCTCTTCCTTCTTGTCCTTCGCCTCGATGGCCACCGGGTACAGCGGCTTGGGCAGGGGCATCGGAGCCAGCTCGAGGTTGCCATCGCTCGACAGCGTGTCGCCCGGGCGCGTGTCGCTGAGCTTGGGAACCACGATGATGTCGCCGGCCCTGGCGCTCTTCACCTCTTCGGATTCCTTGCCCATCATCACCAGGATCTTGCCCACGCGGTCCTTCTTGCCCGTGCGCGAGCAGATCAGCTCCTGGCCCGGCTCCAGCACGCCTGTGAGCACCTTGATGTAGCTCAGGCGGCCCACGAACGCGTCAACGGTGGTCTTGAACACGAAGCCAGCCGGGTTGCCGGTCTCGTCGATGGCGATCTTCTCGCCGTCGACGAGCTCGTAGGCGGCATGCTCGCGGGGATGCGGGAAGAACGTGGCGATGTCTTCCATCAGGCCCTGGATGCCCTGCTTGATGATGGTCGAACCCACGTACACGGGCACGAACACCTCGTCGTTGATGGCGTCGTGGAGCAGCTTCTCGATTTCCTCCTGGGTGAGCTCTTCGCCCTCCAGGTACTTCTCCATCAGCTCCTCGTCGGCCTCGGCGATGGCGTCGACCAGCTGCTCGCGGGCCGTGGCGGCGCGCTCCTGGTAGTCGGCGGGAATGTCCTCGACGCGCTCTTCGGTGTCGTCGCTGCCGAAGTAGCGGGCCTTCATGCGCACGATGTCGATGACGCCCTTGAAGTCGGCGTCCTGGCCGATGGGGATGATCACCGGGCTCACGCGCTTGCCGAAACGGGCCTGCAGCGCGATCATGGCGCTGTCGAAGTCGGCGTGCTCGCGGTCGATGTGGTTGATGAAAATGGCGCGGCTGATCTTCATCTTCTCGGCTTCGCGCCACAGCTTGGTCGTCATGACCTGCGGGCCGTCGACGGCGTCGACCACGAACAGGGCTGTCTCGGCTGCGTACATCGTGGCGATGGTGTCGCCGATGAAGTCGGGCGAACCGGCAGTGTCCAGCAGGTTGATCTTGTAATCCTTGTACGGGATGGGGGCAATCGACGTGCTGATGGTGAACTTGCGGCGGATCTCTTCGTCGTCGTAGTCAAGGTACGACTTGCCGTCATGCGTGGTGCCCATGCGCGGGGTCTTCCCGCTGATGTGCAGCATCGCTTCGGCCAATGAGGTCTTGCCTGCACCGTCCTGTCCTACCAGTACGATGTTGCGGACATGCTCGGTTGCGGGAGCAGCCATGGGAACCACCTTGCCTTCGCTTGGTCTGCCGCCCGCACCTGCGTGCGGCATATCGGACATAGCACGAGTATTCGCGTCTGCTAAGTGTACCGCAAACGCGCACGCCGCGCGCCCACAAACACGGTGGCGGAACGCGGGATCGCAGGCAGCCCGCCAGATGCATCGGCAAGCCGGCGGGGGCAGCGTCACGCCCTTAAGCCTGGATGGTCACGCGTGCATGCTCGAGGATGAACCGTCCTGCCCGCAGGCGCTGGGCCGTCTCTTCGATCGTGAAGGCGTAGCCACTGGCATTGAGCTGGGCTTCGGCCTCCTCTTCCGAACCGGGCGCGATCGCATGCAGGGCGGCGGCGCGGTCCTGCTCGTCGATTGCAAGCCCTTCATGGCGAAACACCGCATCCAGGGCCAGACCCTGCTGCAACATGCTGGCAGCCTCGTCGCGGGCCTCGCGCTTCATCTCCGCTTCGTCCATGCCGCGCTCTTCGCAGACGGCCGCGATCGTGGTTCCCTGCGCGGTTGCCTGGGCACGCAGCTCGGAGATCATCGAGTTCGCCATCGCGTCGATGATGTCGGAGGGCACCGCGGTGGTCAGCCGCTTCGCCAGCTCGGCGGCGCCCACCGCCACCTTGTACTGCTCGAATTCGGCCAGCTTGTACTGCTCGCCCGCCTTGCGCAGCGCCTCGCGCATGCCTTCCACCGTGTCGAT
>CACXFZ010000032.1 GCA_902767025.1 uncultured Coriobacteriaceae bacterium | reverse complement strand
GAATGCGCGACAGGCCCACGACGCGGTCGAATTCCTCCAGCACGCCGTCCAAGTCGCCCACGATATCGTAGCCGCCGTCCCAGATGTGGCACGTGTCAAGGCACACGCCCACGTGGTCTTCCAGCTCCACGCGCTCGATGATCGCAGCGATTTCCTCGAACGTGCGCCCGATTTCGGTTCCCTTGCCCGCCATCGTCTCCAGCAGCACCGTCGTCGTCTGTTCGGGGGCGAGCACGCTGTTGAGCACGTCGGCGATCTTGTCGATGCCCACCTCGGGCCCCTGCCCCACATGCGCGCCGGGGTGGAAGTTGTACAGCTGGCCGGGCGTGAACTCCATGCGCGCCAGGTCGTCGGCGAACGTCTCGCGGGCGAATTCCTGCACGCGGGGGTCTTTCGCCGCCGGGTTCAGCGTGTAGGGCGCATGCGCCACCAGCGTTCCGAAACCCTGCTCGGCCGCGTAGTCCCTGAATGCAGCGGCGTCGTCCGGGTCGATGTCCTTGGCCTTGCCGCCCCGCGGGTTGCGCGTGAAGAAGGCGAAGGTGGTCGCGCCGATGGAATGGGCTTCGGTGCCCATGTGCAGGTACCCCTTCGAAGAGGACAGGTGGCATCCGATGCACAGTTCGTCTGCAGTCTTGCTCATGCTTGCAACTCCACGGTCTCCCATGCCTCGTAGACGGGATGCGGACCCGACAGGTCGGAGCGGTACAGGCACACGCGCGTCACCGCACCCTGGGCCCGCTGCGGCATTGGCAGCTGCCCGCCGGACAGGTCGGCGCCGCGCATCAACGTCACATGGGGCAGAAACTTCTTGTCATCGAACGAGATGCCGTTGCCGCGCAAGCAGCCCCGCACCTGGTCGGCCAGGTTGCAGAGCTCGTCGCAGCGGTCGAACCCCTGCCACAGCGTGGCCTTCGACCTCTTGCCGAAGGTGCCGAAGTCCGCCAAGGACACCTCGAAGGGCTCGCACGACGCGCACGCGCGCTGCAGGGCGCAGGCGGCATGCGACACGTCGCCCGCGAACACGTCGCCCAGAAACGCCAGCGTGATGTGGAACGAGTCGGGGCTGACAAAGCGGCCGGACACGGCTTCGCGCAGCTGCGCCGACGTTTCGGCCAGCGCCATGCATACGGATTCGGGAAGGTCTGCAGCAATGAACATTCTCATGATTCCATCCTAGCACCTCGGCGCCGCAACCTTCGCGAAACCGCGCCCGATACATCCGCAGAGCGAAATAAACATAGGAGTGCAACCGATGCGCCGCAACATAGACCGGATCAACGCCATCCGCCCACGCTTGCTCGCCTCCCTGTGCAGCACAACCTTGCTTGCTCATGGATCAATGACAGGTCGGGTGCAGTTTTCTTGGCTGTTTTTCGAAAAGTTGGCAAGAATCTCCAGTTTTATGGGTCTCGATAGATTCAGGAGTCCGTCTGAAAACCAAGATGTTACTTATTTGCATCAATTTGAACTACTATTGTATTCATCTTTAAAGACCATCGAGCTAGGCAACCCATAAAAGGGGATTCTTGCCAGAAATCCTGATTCGAGCCAAGAATTCCTTCCATCGCCGCAATCGAGCAAGCAATGCACAGCCCATGCAGTCCTCTGTGCGATAATGAATCCGCTAGCGCGAACCGCGCATCGGGCGCGGGTGCACCACCCAAGAAAGGGGAAGCCATGAGCCTGTGGAACGAACTGGAACGTTGGAAGTCGTACAACTGGGTCGAACTCTCGCACTCCCTGGACAACGACAGCCCCTACTGGGGCGGCCTGGGCGAAGGCGTGGTCGACTTGGGCAAGGTGGTGTTCGACTACGAGGAAGAGATCCTGTCCTGCCGCATCCAGACCTTCAAGTTCCCGGGTCAGTTCGGCACCCACATCGACTTCCCCGTGCACTTCACCCCCGGCAAGGACGCATCCGACGAATGGGGCCCACGCGACCTGGCGCTGCCGCTGGTGGTAGTCGACGTGAGCGGCAAGGTGGCAGAAGACGCCGAATACGCCGTCACCGTGGACGACATCCTGGCTCACGAGCAGGAGCACGGCCGCATCCCCGCAGGGTCGTTCGTGGCACTGCGCACCGACTGGTCAAAGAACTGGCCGGACAACGACGCGCTGAACAACTTCGACGAAGAAGGCGGCGAGCACGCCCCCGGTTGGTCGATGGAGGCGCTGAAGTTCCTCTACGAAGAACGCGACATCTACGCCAACGGCCATGAGAGCATCGACACCGACGCTTCGGTGCTGGCCGCGGAGGCCGGCGATCTGGCATGCGAGCGCTACGTGCTGGACAACGGCCACGTGCAGCTTGAGCTGATGACCAACCTGGACCAGGTGCCTGCCACCGGCGCGGTGATCTTCGTGGCGTGGCCGCGCATCTCGGGCGCCAGCGGCATGCCCGTGCGCGCGTGGGCAGTCTTCGAATAAGAGGGCGTGCAGCCTAGTTGCTCACCCCGTGGTGCGGGACGAACGTGTCGCGGTCGATTGCCTCGAACTCGTACCCGAGCTTCTTGTAATGCTCGATGATGCGCGGCAGCGCGTCGAGCGTGCTCTGCTTGGTTTCGGAATCGTGCATCAGGAGCACGATGTTCGACAGCTCGGTGGGCTCGGTCGCGTACTCGGCGATCTCGTCGGCCGTATGCACCGACCCGTCGCCCGACGACACGTTCCAGTCGTAGTACTGGTAGCCGTTGTACTGCACCGACTCCACGAGCACGCTCATGATGCCCAGGTTCACGTTCGCCGAGACCATGTTCGACGAGCCTCCGGGGAACCTGATGAAGCACGGCACGTAGCCGATCTGCTCTTGCACCACCTCACCGATCGCCGCGAGGTCGTAGTAGTACGCGTCCACCGACGAGTACACCTGATCGTAGTCGTGGGAATACGTGTGCAGGCCGATGGTGTGACCGCGCTCGTACGCCTCGCCGATCATGTCGAAGTGCTCGGGGCTGTGCCCCACCACAAAAAACGTCGCCTTGACGTCGTATTTGTCCAGGACGTCCAGGAACTCCTTGG
Organism: uncultured Coriobacteriaceae bacterium; assembly: GCA_902767025.1. Classification (GTDB taxonomy): domain Bacteria; phylum Actinomycetota; class Coriobacteriia; order Coriobacteriales; family Eggerthellaceae; genus CACXMZ01. Next base: position 2,279 of record CACXFZ010000032.1, on the reverse strand, counting down.
TGAGCTTCGACGGGCCATCGTCGAATGTCAGGTATACCACCTTGCGCCCGTTTGACTCGTAGTTCCACTCGTCGCGCGAGGGATCGACCTCGAAGTCCTCGTCGCGCCAGGCCAGCTCTTTGGCGCTGGGCTTCTTCGCAGGCTGCTGGCTGGAAGAATCGCTATCCTGTGCGGGCTCCTGGTCGGCTTCCCGCTGCTCCTGCACCTGGTCCGACCATTCCTGCCTGGCGTCGCGGCCGAGCCGATCGGTGACGGCGGTGTCGTAGGCATTTCCCACGTCGGTGCCGTCGGCAGCTTGCGCCTGGGCTCCCTGGCCCGACGCGTCCGCACCTTGCGCGCAGCCCGCCAGCCATGCGGCAAGCGCGCACACCAGCACCAGGAGCGCAATCGCATACGCTTGGACGGGAATGGTTGAAATCAGGCTGTGGCGGTGGTTGTTCTGCATGGAGCCTTCCTCGAATAGCGTTGTGTGTCGCTACCACTATACCCCACTACAGCTTGTGGGCACGCGTCGGCACGATATTGATACGCAAGCGGTGGCAAAAGCGCACTCCAGGGCCGGGTGTCATGGCGCCGGGATGGCATTGGGATTATCGGCGCGGGCGTCTAGTCGACCGCATGCGGTCCTTGCTAGAATCAGGGGAGGTGCTTTGCCACTGGGCACGGCTGCGAGCCGAAACCCAGACCCGCAAAGATGCCGCCCTAGCGCAAGGCACCTTAGAACTGGATTCGAGCACAGCAGGAGCTGGACCATGAAGCAATACCTGACCGACCGCACCCGCATCCTCGCTTTCAAGACCATCCGCGAGCAAGCGCATCCCGGCTTGCCCGAAATGGACCTGGTGAAGGTGTACCCCACCCTGACGTTCCAGCCTTTCCTGGGAATGGGGGCCGCTCTGACCGAAGCGTCGGGATGGGTGTTCGCGCAGATGGACCCCGAGCAGCAAGACGAGTTCGTCGAACTGTGCTTCGGGCCGCAGGGAAACCGCTACTCGATGGCACGGCTGTCGATCCAGAGCTGCGACTTCTCGCTGGCGCCGCGCGCGTACCTGGACAAGCCCCGCAGCAACCTGGCGGGCTTCTCGATCGATGGCGACAGGGCCTATGTGATCCCGCTCGCGCAGCGCGCCTGCCAGGCGAATGGGGACTTGTCGTTTCTGGGATCGCCCTGGAGTCCGCCGGCATGGGCCAAGACGAACCACTCGATGAAGCGCGGCGGCAGGTTGCGCGCCGTCCATTACGACACCTGGGCGCGCATCATCGCCCGCACCGTGGCGGAATACCGCGCTTCAGGCATAGCCATCGACCGGCTCACCGTGCAGAACGAGCCCCAGGCGACGCAGACATGGGAGTCGTGCAAGTTCACTGCGGCACAGGAGCGCACCTTCCTGCACTCCTGCCTGAAACCCGCGCTGAGCGATGCCGGTCTTGCCGACGTGAAGACGCTGATCTGGGACCACAACAAGGAAAGCGTGCTCGACCGGGCCGTGGGGGTGATGGGCGACGCCGCGTACGAGCAGGACGTCGACGGCATCGCCTTCCACTGGTATTCCGGCGACCACTTCGAAGCGCTGAAGGTGGTGCGCGACTTCATCGGCCCCGACAAGGAGCTCGTCTTCAGCGAAGGATGCGACAGCTATTCGCACGGCGACCCCGCGAAGGAGCTGCCCCATGCCGAGCACTACGCGCACGAGGTCATCGGCGATCTGGAAGCGGGTGCCAACGCCATACTCGACTGGAACATCCTGCTCGACGCGCACGGCGGGCCCAACCACGTGGGCAACTTCTGCGACGCCCCCATCATGTACGACTGCGATGCGCACACGATGAACGTGCGCCTGCCCTTCCACTACCTGCGGCATTTCAGCACGTTCATCCAACCGGGAGCCGTGCGCGTGCTCACGTCGCGCTTCACCGCCAAGCTGGAAACGTGCTGCTTCGCCAACCCCGACGGCACCTATGCGCTGATCGTGCTGAACCGCACCGACGACGACGTGACCTTCCGTGTGAACTGGACCACACCCGCACACGCAAGCCGCCTGGCGCGCGTAGGGTCCCCCGCCCACTCGATCCAAACGCTCTGCTTCACCGTGTAAAACAGGCTCCGCCAGACCCTGGCGCCCCAACGGCGAGCGCAGCGATTGCCGCGGTCAGGTCCACACAACCCGCAGCAGCACCCCACTCGCGCAAGTTCCACCAGACAGCGCGTCCCGCTCGTAGGTTCCGCCAGGATCGCGGGGAGCTGCAAGCTGCTTGCGAAACATCGAAAGCGCGCAGGT
>CACXFZ010000031.1 GCA_902767025.1 uncultured Coriobacteriaceae bacterium | reverse complement strand
TTTCGCCATGAAAACGCACGCTGTGCACGTCATTTGAGCTCGAGTGCCACGAAAACGCACGGTATGCACGCGCGCATGCGGCGAAACGCGTGCATACCGTATGATTCCGTGCCAGATTGCCCCGGATTTTCCATGAGCCACATCATCTCGGAAGAGCCAAGGGGACGGAACGCCTGACGCGCCGAGCCCCTGGTCCACCAAAGCCAGCGAGCATGGCATCCGAAACCTCCAGGTCCACCAAAGTCAGCGAGGGTTTCCCTGGTGCCCGAGATGGCGCCGCCTCCAAGGCCGAAGCGTACCCCGCGTACGCGAGGCCGCAGGAACGGTGCCAGATTGGGTGCCAGGGGAAGCCGCAGCGTCGGCCCGACCGCCGTTCGGCAGAACGGCGGAAGAAAAAGTGGCGGAGACGCGTGCGAATCGAACACACCCGGGACGCTCTTCACGCCCCACAACGGCTTTGAAGACCGCGGGCCCCACCAGGGATCCATCCGTCTCCGTGACGGGCATTATAGCATTAGCCATCCCAATGGCTACAGCGTTTTCCTATGCAAGTTTTCCAACCAGGAGCCCGCAAGCGCGCTTTTTCGCATCCGGCTACAGCTCGCTTTTGATGCGCTCGACCGCCGTGGCGCATTCGGCCTTTGCGCGCTCGACGTCGATGCCCGGCCAGTCGCCGTCGCGGTAGCACACGGCACCATCGACCATCGTGAGCACCACATCGGACCCGTGCCCGGCGAACACCACGTTGGACACTGCGTCGTTCATCGGCGTCCAGCTGGGGCCGGTGATGTCGAGCACGCAGATGTCGGCACGCATGCCCTCCTGCACGCTGCCGCAATCGGTGCGCCCCTGGCTAATCGCCCCGGCGCGCGTGGCCGCGTGCAGCACCTGCTTGGCGGTGATCGCCGTGGGGTCGAGGGTCAGGCCGCCAGCCGAAAGGGCCATCACGTACATGTCCTGCATGATGTCGTGGTTGTTGTTCGACGAGCAGCCGTCGGTGCCCAGCGCCACGTTGATGCCTTCGGCAATCATGCGGTGCACCGGCGCGAGCCCGCTTCCCAGCTTCATGTTCGACACCGGGCAATGCGCCACGGAGACGCCGCGGTCGCGCAGGATCGCGTAGTCGTCGTCTTCCAGCCAGACGCAATGGGCCGCAGTCGTGGGGTTCTCGAACACGCCCAGGCTATCGAAGTACTGCACGGGGGTCATGCCGTCGTGGCGCTGTTTGCATTCTTCGGTTTCGCTCTTGGTTTCGCTGGCATGCAGGTGGATGCGCACGCCCGCGTCCTTGGCGGCCTGCGCCACGCCCTCCACCACCAGCGGGTTGGACGTGTACTCGGCGTGTATGTTGAAGTCCACCAGCAGGCGCCCGTCGCATGTCCCGTGGAACTCTTCCATCAGCTCCTTGTTCAGGCCGTAGAGGGGATGTTCGGTGTAGGGCATCTCCTCGAAGGCGATCAGGCCCTCGCACGAGTTCATCTTCATGCCCGCCTGCGCCACCACCTTTAAGCGCTCGGCGGATGCGTAGTACATGTCGGTGAAGCCGACGATGCCGAAGCGCAGCATCTCGGCGCACGCGAGCGCCGTGCCCCAGCGGTTGTCCTGGGGCGTCATCTTCGCCTCGAACGGCCAGATGCGCTCGTTAAGCCACCGATGCAGCGGCAGCCCTTCCCCGTATCCGCGCAGTATCGTCATCGGCGCATGGGCGTGGGCGTTGTAGAAGCCCGGCAGCAGCAGGCGGCCCGCACCGTCGTATACCTCTCCGTAGTCGGCGGCGTTTTCGGGTGCGCACGCTCCGATGTAGTCGATGAGGCAACCCTTCGTCCCCACCCAGCGGTGCTCTTCCAACTCGTAATCGGCGTTGATCAGGCTGATGTCCGCAAACAGCATGGCGGCCTTCCTTTCCCTGGGCCTGCAGACGACCGCAGGCGCATGCCTACATACTATCGCTGAAACGCAGGCGCATGAACGAGAAGAGCTCTTCGGAGCAGGCGTCAAGATGGGCGTTCTTCCTGCGCAGGATGTAGAAGTAGCGGCTGGTGTCGACGTTGGGGACGGGGAACACCCGCAGGCGGGACGTGTCCACGAGGTCGGTGACGGCGCACGCGGACATGAGCGTGATGCCCAGACCGCACTCCACCAGGTTCTTGATGGACTCCTGGTCGTTCAGGCGCGCCACCACCTGCGTCTGCGACTCATCGATGCCCGCATCATCGAAGATGCGGTCGGTGACGGCCCGGGTGGCGCTTCCGCTCTTGCGCAGGATCAGGTGCTCGCTTTCGAGCAACCCCATCACCTGCTCGGCATCGTCCGGGTCGACGCTGGCGAACCGCTCGTTGTTCGCCGTCGCGATCACGATCGTGTCCTTGCAGAACGGCACGCATTCCAGCGTGTCCTCCCCCGCTTCCATGCCCACGAAGCCTATGTCGAACAAGCCGTCCATCAGCCCGTTTACCACTCCCTGGCTGTCGTCCTGGGAAACCACGAAGCGCACCTCGGGATGCGACTCGCCGAACTCGGCAAGCGCTTCGGGCAGGATGTAGGCAGACGGGATCGACGAGGTGCCGATGTAGATGGTTTCCTTCTCGCGCGTCTGGCCATCGTGCAGGATGCGGTCGTACATGACAAGCACCGACACCGCCTGCTCGTAGACCTTGCGGCCGCTGGCCGTCAGGTCCACGCGCTTGGCAGTGCGCAGCACCAGCGGCTTGCCCAGCTCTTCTTCGAGCATGCGCACATGCGTGCTCACCGTGGGCTGCGATATGCCCAGCTTGGACGCCGCCGTGGTGAAACTGCCGTATTGGACAACTGCAACGAATGATTGAAGCTGCCTGAAATCCATGGACTCTCCTAGCTCGAGGGTTCCGTCGCGAAATCGTACACACCTTATCATGTTGCCACGTTATCAACAACACTAATAACTGCATGTCAGAGACCAGGTTGGGCCTTCGATTTGATGACTCTTTCGTCAGAAAAACCGCTCGGCTCCCCCTTTTGGCGAATCATATGCCCCGTTCATTATGTTTTTTAATGCCGATTAGCTTAGGTATGGGACATATGCAACCATTTTTGCTAAAGTGTCCCTAATTACGATAATAATACTCGATTAGTTTTTCTTGATTTCTTTAAGGTCGCAGACAACCGCAAGGAGTGCAGGACCTATGGGCAGAACGAAGTATTCCGCAGAAGAGCGCAAGGCAGTGGCATCGTCGTTCATCAAGGCTACGGCGGGGATCATTGCAACGGACGGCATGAACGACGTCTCCATCCGCAAGGTGGCAGCCCAGGCAGGCTACAGCAGCGCCACGCTGTACCTGTACTTCGAGGACCTGTCCGAGCTGGTGAAGCTCGCATCGGTGAGCTACCTGCGCGACTACGTGAAGGACCTGCAGCCGCAGGCACTCGAAGGCAAGCCCAACAAGGAGCGCTACCTGATCACCTGGGACGTGTTCTGCGACCACGCGTTCGCGAACCCGTCGGTGTTCATGCAGCTGTTCTTCGGGTACAACGCACGCCCCCTGGGCGACGTGGTGAAGGAATACTACTCGATATTCCCCCGCGAGCTCGACGACATCGACGGCACGATGCTCACGATGCTCACGCGCGGCAGCCTCATCGACCGCAACATGGCCGTGCTGCAGCCCCTGGCAGACGAACTGGGTTTCGACACGCGCACGCGCACGCTGGTCAACGAGCTCACGGTGGCATCGTTCCGCGACCACCTGCAGCGCGCATGCGACGAGAACCTGACCTCCGAGCAGTCGCAGCAGATGAAGGCCAGCTTCATGGACGCCGCCGAATTCCTGCTCGAGTGCGGAGCCTAGCAACCGCGGCACTGCAAGTTCCCGCGCGACTCATCCACCCCGCACAATCGAATCACTGCAATCATGACCACCCGCATAGCGGGTGGTTTGCTCTGGGGGTATAACCCCAAGGGGGACAGGCCGGCGTCTCAAGGCGCCGGCCTTCACTTCGTTCAGGCCCAGTGCCCTTGCCTCCTTGGCGGCCGCTGGAAGCGGCTTACTTGGCGAAGGGATCTTCGTACTCCTTGACGCTCAGCTTGTCCAAGGCCTGGTCATGGGCTTCCTGCTCCCGTATGTACTTGGCAATCGTCGCCTCGTTGAGGCCGACGGTCGACACGTAGTAGCCCTCTGCCCAAAACTTCCTGTTGCCGAACTTGTACTTCAGGTTGCCGTGCTTCTCGAAGATCATCAGGGAGCTCTTCCCCTTCAGGTAGCCCATGAAGCTCGAGACGCTCATTTTGGGCGGGATGCTGACCAGCATGTGGACATGGTCCGGCATCAGGTGCCCCTCGATGATCTCGACTCCTTTGTAGGAGCAAAGCCGCCTGAATATCTCCCCTATGCTCTGGCGGTATTGGTTGTAGATTATTTTCCGTCTATACTTCGGTGTGAACACGATGTGGTACTTGCACATCCACTTCGTGTGCGACAGGCTATTCGCTTGTTGCGCCATATGATCGCCTTTCTCTCGAACCCAATGGTGGCCTGAACAATCACCATTGTAGGGGGAAAGGCGATTTCGCATAGCGCCCGTTGCCATCCACCCGCATAGCGGGTGGTTTTCTGCCTCTCGCGCTTCGCGCAGAGGGCCGGGTTGAAGACCCGTGAA
>CACXFZ010000030.1 GCA_902767025.1 uncultured Coriobacteriaceae bacterium | reverse complement strand
GAAGAGCTGCAGAAGAACTTCGCGGACTACAAGATCGTCGACGTGCGCGCTACCGAAGAGTACGAAGGCGCCACCTACTACGGCGAACAGAAGGGCGGCCACATCCCAGGGGCCATCCACATCGGCTACCTGGACCTGTTCAAAGACGACGGCACGCTCAAGCCCAACGACGAAATCACCGCCATGTTCGAAGGCGCGGGGGTGTCGAAGGGTGACAAGGTGGTCGCGTACTGCACCGGCGGCATCCGCTCGGCCTACGTGCAGATGGTCCTGGAGATGTGCGGCTACGAGACCACGATGAACTACGACCAGTCGTTCTGGCGCTGGTGCGTGGTCGGCGACGTCGAATAGCCCCGCCGTCGGAGATAGTGGTACGCTATACAGCCGATATATCCATCATGCGATAAGGATCGATATGGGGTCCAAGATACTCAACGTGCGCATGAGCGAAGAGCTGCATGCGGATTTCAAGGCCTTTTGCGAAAGCGTCCACATTCCCGCTTCCACGCTGATGGCCGCTTTCGCCGCACAGACGGTGCGGCTGGGGCGCGTCCCGTTCGACATCCAGGGCGATGAATCTGCGGCTGGCTCGTCCTCCTCGCAGTCCACTGTTCGAAACGCCGGCGGGTCTGGCGCTCAGGCTCCGGCCCGTTCTGCCCATGTAGATAAAAGGCAGGGGGAGCCCGCGCGCCCCGAATCGACCCAGGCTGCAACCGCCGCCGCCATCCGCGAGACGGCTGCGAAGATCCCCCAGATCGAGCCGGACGAGGCGCCCCTCAAGCGGGGAAAGCACTCTGCAGGCTAGCAGGGCCGCTAGCGCGCAAACCCCGCGTGGGGTGCACCGTACATGCCCGTCCGCCATGCTGCCGTACGGCGCATTTCCATGGCATGCGGACCAAAAGAGTGTTACGCTTCCTCTAACAGTAATACCGAGAGAGGAGAAAAGGACATGGCATGTTTTCTCGTAGGCGGCGGTGAGGCGATCGTCGTTACGGCTGTTCGTTCGGCCGTCAAGAAGAACGAAATCAAGAAGGGCGTGGTCGACGAATCGGGCCATCAGCTCACCGACCCGGCGCAGGACGGCATCTGCTGGACGCGCAAGCTCGGCTGGCTCATGAACATGCTGTGGGGTGGTGTCATCCTGCTCGCCATCGAGCACATGTGGCATGGCGAGGTCGTACCCTTCCCGCCCTTCCTGACCGCGATGAACGACCCGGCGGAAATCCCCGTCATGCTCGGCGAAATGGGAACCGTCGGCGTCGGGATGGCCGTGCTCGTCACCGTTGCGTGGTTCGTGGTCACGCTGGTGGCCGACATGGCCGTGAAGCGCCAGCCCGAAACCGCGGCGAAGGGGGCATAGCATGACGCTGGTCATCACCATCCTGGCAGCCGCCATCGCCACGGCGGTGTGGTATGCCAAGGCTCCCAGCACCGACATGCGCCTGGGAACGCTCGCCCTCATCTACTGGGGCGCGGCCCTGATGTGGTGCGTCGACGGCATCAACGGCCTGATCGAAGGCGAGGGCTTCATCGAGATCACCGACACGGCCGCCATGCTCGACGACGCCGTGCTCGGCGTGGTCGTCGTGGCCGCCGGCCTGGTTGCCTGGGCCATCTACCTGGTTGCCAAGGACCCCAAGCGCGTTCTGCGCAAATCGCTCGTCTCGTAATCCCAAGGTCGTGGGCTCAGATTCAGCCCCCGCGATCAGAAAGACCAGGCCAGGACATACGTCCTGGCCTTTTTGTCTGTCAAACCGACAAAGCGACCGCCAAATGGCCGACATGTGCCGACAAGGCGCCCTTCTCCGTATTGTCACATAGGTGAGAAATGGTGGGCGATCAACGATAGGGCGCACCATGCAAAGGGGTCTTGCCTGCATGCGCAAATAGGAGAATACGACGGGCGTGTTTCACTCTACGGATCGAACATGCAGGTGCTCAGAGCCGCTCAGGATGCTTTTGCGGATGCTGCTGAAGAGGCAGGGCTCAAAAGCATCGAAGATGTGGCAGCCCTGGTGAAGGACGTGCGCTCGGGAAGCGTGGCATAGCGCCATGCGCGTGATGCTCGACTTTGACGAGTCGGCGACGCCCGAAGAGATCGATGGGGTAGGCTTCGACATCCGCGACATCAAAGACCGCCCCGTGTTCCTTTCCGCAATTGCGGGCAAGGCAGATGTCCTGCTCACTGGCGACAAGGACTTCTCCGATGTCACCGTCCCGGGGCTTCGCATAGCACATCCAGTCCAGCTTGCAAGCGAACCCGGCCTTTCGGAGTAGGACCCTACATAGGCTTAAATACTGACCTGAGCAGCCAGCGGCAGAACTTCCAGACGGTCTTCGCTACGCGCATACGGCACCCCCCTCCGCCCTTTTGCTTGCGGATGTCCTCGAGCATCGCGAGCAGCTGCTCCTCGGCAAAAGGGGCGCTCTCCCTGCGCCTGGAGGGCGGCGTGTCCCAGTCGATGCACCCGTCCAGGAAGCTCTCGTCACCGCCGAACGACTCGAGTCCCTTGTCGACGGCGCCGCACTTGGCGTCCGGGTCCATTCGGTTCAGATGTCCAGCGTCATCGAAACGCTCGCGTGCCAAGGCAGCTCACCACCGTGCACACGACTCGCGTTGGCCGTCTCATGCGCAGCGAGCCCAAGCCTCCAAAGGCGTCGCAGAACGCGACGTTGGCCCCTGGAACAGCAGGATGGATGAAGTGCGATGTGACTATAATAAGTAGTCGCGGCTATTATCAATAGACGCGTTGTGGCAGTACTCATGCAAGGAGGTTTTCGCATGAAGTCGGGAAATTCAGCAATCGCAAAGCGGTCCCTCGTTGTTCTAAGCCTGGCGCTCGCAATGGCCGCGGCAATCTTAAGTGGCGTCAATTCGCCTGCTGCGCTTGCAGACGACGGCGAAGGGCTTCTTGGCAGTGGCGACAAGCCCGATCGCACCATCATGATTTACCTGGATGGCGCCGCCTCCGAGGAGAAAACCCCCGTGCTCACTGCCATGCTCAAGGAAT
>CACXFZ010000029.1 GCA_902767025.1 uncultured Coriobacteriaceae bacterium | reverse complement strand
GCGAACCCGATGATGCCTCCCACCAGGCACACCGCCACCGATTCGAGCAGGAACTGGCGCGTGATGTCGCGGTTGCGCGCACCCAGCGCCTTGCGCAAGCCGATTTCGCGGATGCGCTCGGTCACATTGGTGAGCATCATGTTCATGATGCCGATGCCGCCTACCAGAAGCGAGATGCTCGCCACGGCCGTCATCAGCATCTGGAACGCCATCATCATGGAATCCAGTTCTTCCTGGATTGACTTCATCGACTCGACGTAGAGGTAGCCGGTTTCGTCGTCGACCCTGTAGGTCTTGCGCAGGTACTCCTTGGTGCGCTCGACCACGTCGTCGATGTCCGCGTCCTCCTGCACGAACGCGGTGATCGACTGCACCTCGTAGGTGCCGCTGACGCGGATGGCGCAGGTGTTGAAGGGCATGTAGATGCTGCCCACGCCTGCCATGATGTTGCTGCTTTCCGTCACGCCGACGACTTCGTAGTCCACATCGTTGAGCTTGATGGTCTTGCCCACGCAATCCTCGTCCTCGCCGAACAGCTCGCGCTTGGATACCGAATCCAGCACCACGCACATCGAATCTCCCGCCAGCTCGCCATCGCCGAGCAAGCGGCCCGCAGTGGCCTTCATCGACATCGCATGGAAGAAGCCGGGGCCGACGCCCATGACGCTGACGTCCTTGGACTTGGTGCCCGTGGCCGCCTTCGCCGAGCCGTACTGGCTGCCGGTGACGAACTCGTATCCTTCGACGTTCTGCTGAATCATCCGCAGGTCCTCAAGCGAGCTCGTTTGGCCTTCGGCTCCCGAGTACATGATGTTGACCATGCGCGACTGCTCGAGGCCAAGCTCGCTTATCAGGCCCTGCTTCAGGCCGCCGATCAAAGACGTCATGGCGATCACGGCCGCGATCCCGATGACGATGCCCAGGATGGTGAGGGCTGTGCGCCCCTTGTTGGCCGCCAGCGCCGAAAACGTCTCGTGCAAGAGGTCCTTGAAGCTCATCGCGCCACCTCCTGCTGCTGCGCCGCCTTTCCCTGGGACTGACCGATATGCTGCTCGACCTTCTCGCGCTGCTGCCTGGTCACCTCGCGCTCCTCCTCTTCGGTAAGCAGCTTGCCGTCGCGGATGAAGACGATGCGGTCGGCCCACTGCGCGACCTCGGGGTCGTGCGTGATCATCACCACGGTGGACCCGTCGTTTGCCAGACGGCGGAACGTCTGCAGCACATGCAGGCTGGTTGCCGAATCGAGGTTGCCGGTGGGCTCGTCGGCAAGCACCAACGCCGGGTCGTTGACCAACGCGCGCGCGATGGCCACGCGCTGCATCTGGCCTCCCGACAGCTCGTTGGAGCGGTGGTCGAACACGTCGGCGGGAAGGCCGGCGATGGCAAGCGCGCGCAGGGCGCGGTCCAGGCGCTCGGCCTCGGGGACGTTCGCGTAGAGCAGCGGCAGTTCAACGTTGCGCAGAACCGTCGCACGGGTGAGCAGGTTGAAGCTCTGGAAGACGAAGCCCAGCCGTTGCGAGCGGATGGCCGCAAGCTCGTCGTCGTCGAGCAGCGACACGTCGACGCCTTCGAGCAGGTACGTTCCCGACGTGGGACGGTCCAGGCATCCGAGCAGGTTCATCAACGTGCTCTTGCCCGAACCGGACGGCCCCATGATGCACAGGAACTCGCCCTTGGGCACCTGCAGCGACACACCGCGCAGCGCGTGGGTGAGGCCGGCCTTGGTCTCGTAGATGCGATGTATGTCTCGGACGTCGAGGACGTAGGACATGGCTCTGCCCCGCCCCTACATCGCCGTGTCGGTCAGGGCCGCATCGCCGGTGTCGGAGCCGTCTTCGGCCAGCAGGACCATGTCCCCTTCGGCGATGTCGCCTTCGATGGCCGCAGTCGTGGAATCCTGTGCAAGGATGTTCACCGTGCGCATCTGGGCGTTCTTGACGTCGCCGTCGACGACAACCGACACGGTTCCCGTGCCGTCGCCGTTGCCCGCCAGCGCGCCAGCCGGCACGGTCAGCACGTCCACGAGCCGTTCGGAGACGATCTTCACGCGGGCCGTCATGCCGGGCTTCACGCGCGGGTCGGGCTCGGGGATGACCAGGTCCACCTCGTACGTGACCACACCGCCTCCCATGTTGTCTCCCGACGAGGAGCCGGTGGCGAGCGCGGCGATGTGCTCGACCTGGGCATTCAGCACCAGGTTCTCGATGGACGAGAAGGTGACTTCGGCGGCCTGTCCCACCTGCACCTTGTTGATGTCGACCTCGTTCACCTGCACGGCCACGCGCATCTGCGTCAAATCGGCGATGGTCATGAGCGTTCCCGAGACGTTTTCCGCCGAGACGGATCCCGTCGAATGCCCGATGGATGCACCCACCTTGGCGTTCATCGACACCACGACGCCCGAAGCGGGGGCCACCACCGTGCGCTTGCCGGCGGTCTGGCGGGCCTGGTCGAGGGCTTCGCGGGCATTGGAAAGCGCGATGTTGGCGTTGTCGAGCTCGAGGTTGGCGGAGTCCACGGCCTGCTGGGCGGACTCGAGCGCTGCGGTCGCCTCGGCTCCCGCGGCGTCGGCCACCTCCTGATTCTCGTATTTGCGCGCGAATACGCTGTCATAGGTGCTTTGTGCCGTGGCGTACGCGTTGTTCGCCGACTGGACGCTGTGCTGTGCGGCACTCACGCCGTTTTCGGCCTGGCGCACGCCCTGCTCGGCATCGGCAACCGTCTTGTCGAGCGTGTCGTTCTTGATGGTGAGCAGCACGTCGCCTTTGGCCACCGTGTCGCCCTCGGCCACGAGCAGCGATTCGATGATGCCATCCACTTCGGGGCTGACTACCACCTGGTTCTCGGGTTGGGTCGAGCCTGACGCCGTCACGCTGGCCTCGTAATCGGAGCGCACGACCACGGCCGTGGGTGTCTGCTCGGCCTCTTCCGCCGCTTGGTTCTGCATGCCGAACAGGGTGAACCCGACGATGCCCAGCAAGGCCAGGCCGCCCAGGACCGCGCCGATGGCGATGCGCTTGTTGCGCTTCTTGCGGCGGCCCTCTTCGATTGCGCGGTAAGCGTTGATGGTGTCTTCCTCGACGGAGGCATCGTAGGTCCCCGCGTCGATCGAGGGGTCCGCATCAACCTGTGGATAAACCCGCTGGTCGTCTGCTGCCACCTCGGGCCTGACGGGCGCCTGGTTGCGTGCGTTGTCGGTCTGTTGCGTATCTGCCATGGTCGTTCCCTTCGACGAGCAAGGAGGCCGTTTGCTTCACGAGATACTACTATAACAATCCCCCATCGAGCTTGCCGTATCCGTCAAAGTTTTCGGTATGTTTCCCATGGACGAATGCTCTGCACCGGTACCTGCGCTATACGTCGCAACGGCCAGATCCGTCCTCGACGTTCTGTAAACGCAATCACAATGGCTGCATGGCATAAAACCCAGGCAGTAAAAGCCCTTGCTATCATCGGGTACGCGCCCATCGAAACCGAACCCGAAAGGATCCCATGCCCCTGCTCGAGGTCAAAGACGTCCGCAAGGCCTACAGGCCGCGCCTGGTGGGACCTGGCGTGGAAACCCTTCGGGGCGTTTCGTTTGCCGTGGAGCAAGGCGAATTCGTGGACATCATGGGCGAGAGCGGCTCGGGCAAGACCACCCTGCTGAACATCCTGGCAACGCTCGACAAGCCCACGTCCGGACAGGTCCTGCTGCAGGGCAAGGACCTCGCTCATGTGAGGAAGCGCGACCTGGCTGCGTTTCGCCGCGAACGGCTGGGGTTCGTGTTCCAGGACTTCAACCTGCTGGATGCGCTGACCGCACGCATCCCGACGGCGTTCGGGATAACCGATTTCCTGCTTGTCGCCGGATGTGCGGCACTGGCCCTTCTGGGGTATGGGGCCGTGTACTTTGCGGCATACCGCCTGACTTCCCGCACCTACCATCGCATCGTCACAACAGGCATTGCGCACTAGGGCTCTGCATCGCCTGCATGCTGTCCCGAGAGGCCATTTGCACCTTGCGGCGATTGCCACGGCAGGCACGCTAAGTGCGCATGTTTGCCTATCCTGTCAACTCCATTCGTAAATGCTTGTTGAGCACTTCCATTTATCCGCCACACTCATGCACGACAAGCGCGACGGGAGTATCATCCTCGAATGAGCAACACATGCGCTAACGCAATGCAGGAAAGCGACGAGACGATGGAATTCAAGGAACGGTTCAACGAGCTTCTCGATGGCCTTTCGGTGAGTTTGACGGAATTGGCCGATGCTTCCGGCGTGTCGAGAGGATCTATCTGCCGCTATCGCAACGGCGAGCGGCTCCCCGATATCGAAGGGACCAACATCGGCAAACTAGCCCACGGCCTGGCTGCGATCGCGCAGGAGCGCGGCATCGACGGCTACGACGAGCAGAGCATCGCGGCATCGCTGGAAGAGGCGGTGCGCGCACAGAAGGACACGATCGACTTCGCGGGCCTGTCCCATCGCCTGCGCACGCTGCTCGACGAGATGAACGTGGAAGTCAAGGACCTGTCGGCGAGCCTGAACTACGACGTGTCGCAGATCTACCGCATCCGCAGCGGCAGCAGGAAGCCGGGCGACCCGATGAGGTTCGTCAGAAACGTTTCATCCTACGTGCTTCGCACCTGCACGAAACCCGAGCAGCGGCGGCGCCTTTCGATGCTCATCAACCTCGATCGCGGCGAGAGGACCGACGACGAGGGCATGGAAAAGCCCTTGTGCAGCTGGCTCGCGTTCGGAGAAACGGGTGACGAGGCCATCTCGTCCCACCTGTTCGACTCCATCGAAAAGTACGACATCAACGACTACATCCGCCTGCCACAGGACGAGGACCTGCTGGCGAAAAGCGGCGCAAAGATCGTCCGCAAGCGCAAGGACTACTACGGCGCGGGAGCCATAGAGCAGGCCACCTTGGATTTCCTGGCAACCATC
>CACXFZ010000028.1 GCA_902767025.1 uncultured Coriobacteriaceae bacterium | reverse complement strand
GAGGATTGCCATGGGATGGGAAGTCGAATTAATCGCGCTGCTTCAGAAGAGCCCGGACTCCTTCAGCAGCATGCTCGACAAGGTTTGCTCGTTCATCGGCGGGGAAATGGGCCTGCTGGTGCTGGTGATGATCGTGCTGTTCTGCTGGAAGAAGGAAGTGGGGCAGAGGCTGGCGTTGATCATCGCGGCAACGACCGCATGGTTCGCCATGATCAAGGCAGTCGTAATGCGGCCGCGTCCCTACGTGGAGCATCCCGACCAGATCAAGGCCCTGACACCCGTGGATGCAGAGGCGTCGACAACGGACGTCGTCGCGCAAGGGTTCTCTTTCCCGAGCATACACAGCGGGTCGATCGTGGCGACGTGCTTCACGCTGGCGCGCGAGCTGAAGAAGAAGTGGTTTTGGATCCTGGCGATTGCGCTGATGCTGCTTGTTGGGGTTTCTCGCGTTGCGACCGGCAACCATTACCCGACCGACGTGCTGGCGGGCTGGGTGCTGGGTTTTGCGGTGATCGGAATCTTCGAACTGCTCGACCGGTATGTTCACAAGGAGTGGGTACGCTATCTGATACTGCTCGCGGTGACCCTGCCGGGGCTGTTCTTCGTCCGAACGAACGACTACTTCACCGCCCTGGGATTGCTCATCGGAGTGATAGCGGCGATCCCGTTCGAGCGGAAGTTCGTGAACTTCCAAGAGACCCGCAACATCTGGGCCATGGTCCTGCGCGTGCTCGGTGCGTTTGCGATCTACTTCGCGCTGAATTCGCTGCTCAAGATGCCGTTCGGCGCCGAATTCCTCGACAGCGGCACCTTGAGCGCCCTGCTGGTCAGAAGCGGCAGATACGCCATCATCCTGTTCGTGATCATGGGAATCTACCCGAAGGTGTTCCCCTTGTTCGAAAAGCTCGGAAAGAAAAACGGATAACCCGATGAATGTTTTGAACAGGGGTCAGAACCCTGTTCAAAAAGCACCCACAGAGCGCACTACACCGCAGGCGGCAGCGATCACGACCAGGGCAGTGTGACGTTGCCCGCGAGGATTCGAGGCGATGGCCTCCGCTGTTTTGCGTTGGAACATCAAGGCCTGCCTCTCCTCTTTTTCCAATCGTATTGAGTAAATTTACTCAACACACTGAGCAAATCAAAAGACACGGGACATGGAGCCCAGCACGCCGACCGGCGGAAGATCAATGGTCTGGGCGCACCAAGAGAGGGCGTGCTCTTGCGAACACACAGACCTGTCCCCTGTGTTCCGCCCCCTGTGTTCCGCGCGGGTTAGGCGAATTCCGGGTAGTAGTTGTCCGACGTGGTCTTGGTCGCGGGCGGAGCCGGGTCGAGGTCGCGGTCTGCGATGCCCAGGATGACCTCGGGGCGCACCCACGGCCTTCCCTGGATTCCACTCGTTTCCTCGTGGGTAAGGTAGCCGTCGTAGCAGGTCAGGCTCCTGCGCAGGAACCCGTTTTTCACGCACGCTTCGGCGACGCCGTCGGCCAGGATGGACCTGAAGTGCGCAAGCAGCGCCTGCGCGTAGGCCACCGACGTCGAGCCGGCGATGGCACCGGGGATGTTGCTCACGCAGTAGTGCACGACGCCTTCCTCGACGTAGATGGGATCGTCGTGCGTGGTTTCGCGGAAGGTCTCGATGCATCCGAAGTCGTTGCTGATGTCGCAGATGACCGAGCCGCGCCGCATCGACGCGACCATCTCCCGCGTGATCATGTACTCGGTGGCGTCCTTGGGCCAGCGCACGCAGTTGAGCAGCAGGTCGGCATCCGGCATGAGCTCTGCCAGCGAGGCGTCCTCCGAGCGCATCGTCTTGATGCCGGGGTACTTTTCGGCCATGGCCTCGAGCGTCGAGTCGTGCACGGCGATAACGGTGAGGTCCACACCCAGCCGGTAGAGCGTGTCGATGGCACCCCGGCCGACGATGCCCGCCCCGCACACGATTGCCTTGACGGGCTCGGAGGGGCCGATGCCATTGGCGAACTTGCCCAGCCCGCCGTTGTTGCTCATCAGCGCCCACAGTCCCATGAACGCACCAGCCTTGCCTGCGGCCTCGCAGTTGGGCGAGCCGAAACGGTGGGAGTCCTCTGCGGAGAAGGCCACCGTCTTCTTGTCCAGAAGGACGTCCACCTCTTCGCGATGCGCGGCCGGATGGATGCAGCAGAACACGACCTGGCCTTCGCGGATGAGGTCGTATTCCGAGGGCTCGATCTCCTTGACCTTGGTCACGAAGTCGCATGTCTGCCAGACCTGCTCGTTCGCGTCCTCGATGATCGCACCGGCCGCAGCGTAGTCGGCGTCGTCGAAGCCCGCCTTGTAGCCCGCTCCCGAGGCCACATGCACTTCGACTCCGTCTTCTACCAGGGTTCTGACCTCGGCGGGCGTCGCGACAACGCGGTACTCCCCGTTCTTGATGTCCTTGAGCACGCCGAACGTCTTGGCTTCTCGCATGGTGCTGCCCCTTCCCTCGTCGTTGGCCGTGGTTGCCATAGTCGGATTTCCAGGCATTATCTCACAGGGACACGAAGCAGCATGATGCAGAGTCTAGATGGAGAACACAGAGAACTGTCCCCT
>CACXFZ010000027.1 GCA_902767025.1 uncultured Coriobacteriaceae bacterium | reverse complement strand
CTTGTCCTTCATCAGGTTCAGGCCCTCTTCCATGTGCTCCCAGCCATGGAACACGTGGGTGATCTCCGGCTTGACGTCCAGCTTGCCCGAGGCAACCAGGGCACCCAGCTTCTCCATGCGCAGACGGCCACCGGGCATCAGGCCCGACATGATCTGCTTGTGGCCCATGCCAACGCCCCACTCGACGCGCGGGATGTTGACGTAGTCGCCCTTGCCCAGGTAGTTCACCGAACCGATGCGGCCGCCGGGCTTGAGCGCCTTGATGGCCGACTCGAAGGTGTTCACGTTGCCGCCGGCGATGCAGACGCGGTCGACGCCCTTGCCGCCGGTCAGCTCGAGCACCTGGTCTTCGATGCTGCCGTCGCGGTAGTTGATGAAGTCGGTGGCACCGTAGCCCTTGGCGGCCTCGACGCTCACCGGGCGGGCACCAACGGCGATGATGCGGGAAGCACCGCGCAGGTTGGCGCCGGCAACGGCCATCAGACCCACAGCGCCGATGCCGATGACCAGCACCGTGTCGCCGAACTGGACGTCGGCCAGCTCGACCGCATGGAAGCCGGTGGGCACCATGTCGGACAGGATGCAGGCCTCTTCGGGCGTCATCCCGTCAGGGATCAGGGCCAGGTTGCCGTCGGCGTCGTTCACATGGAAGTACTCGGAGAACACGCCGTCCTTGAAGTTCGAGAACTTCCAGCCAGCCAGCATGCCGCCCGAATGCATCGCGTAACCGGCCTGGGCCTCCAGCGAATTCCAGTCGGGGGTGATGGCGGGGATGAGCACGCGGTCGCCCGGCTTGAAGTCCTTGACCTCGGAACCGACCTCGACGATCTCGCCGCAGCCCTCGTGGCCGAGGATCATGTCGTGGCGGTCGCCCACAGCGCCTTCGAAGACCGTGTGAACGTCAGAGGTGCAGACGGCGACAGCCAGCGGCTTGACGATGGCGTCCAGCGGACCGCACTCGGGGATGTCCTTTTCGATCCAACCTACCTTGCCGATGCCGAGCATCGCAAAGCCCTTCATTTTCTCTGCCATAAAGCCAACTCCTTTCATGTGCTTATCAGGCGGCATCCAGTTCCCGATGCCCTTGAGACCCGCCCATTAGACCATGCGGCGGGAAGTTTGCCGATAGCCACTACACATATTCATTTAAGGGTCGGTATAAGGTCAGTTAGATATCAGCCTGTGTCCTTTGTTCCAGGAACAGGCGCTCGAGCATCTGCACCGCGTTGGCGACGTCTTCCTCTTCCATCCCCGCGAAGTTGATGACCAGCGTGTGCATGTCGGACAGGCGCGGACGGTGGCAGTAGTCCGACAGCATCTGCAGCTTCAGGTTGATGCGCTGCGCCGCCCGGTGGATGTCCGCGTCGCTCATCTGCGTGTCGACGCGCACGAGCAGGTGGGTCCCCGCGTTGGAATCCGCAACCGTCAGGATGTTCGAGATCGGGGATGCGGCGATGGCCTTCACCAACTGGCGCCGCTTCTTGCCGTAGTAGTTTCGCAGGCGGTCCAGATGGCGCTCGAGCGCGCCTTCCTCGATGAAGCGCGCCAGCGTCTGCTGCTCGAACCCCGACGCCGTGCATGCGTAGAAGCTCATGCCGTGGCGGTACAGCGACAGCAGCGACTCCGGCAGGATCATGTAGCTGATGCGCAACGAGGGCACGAGCACCTTCGAGAACGTGTTCATGTAGACGACGCGCCCCACCTTGTCCATCGAGTACAAAGACGGATGGCGCTGGCTCGCTTCGGCGAACTCGCTGTCGTAGTCGTCTTCGATGATGAAGCGGAACGGGTCGCTATGGGCCCATTCGACCAGCTCTTCGCGCCGGCGCTTGGTCATGGTCACGCCGGTGGGAAAGTGGCTCGAGGGAGACAGGTGCGCCACCGTTGCGCGCGAGGCGACGAGGGCGCGCACGTCCATCCCCTGCTCGTCGATGGGCACGAACCGATGGCCCACGCCCGTGCGCGTGCACACTTGGACAAGCTTCTTGTAGCCCGGGTCCTCGAAGGCGATCAGGGCGCTCTGGCCGAACAGGTGCATCAGCCGCTCGTAGAGGTATTCGGTCCCCGCCCCGATGACCACCTGTGCCGGGTTGATCTTCATGCCGCGGTAGCGCCGCAGGTAGTCGGCAATCGCCTGGCGAAGCGAATGGAGCCCGTTGTAGGGAATGGTTCCCAGCAGCTCGCGGTCGGGGTTGGAAAGCAGCTGGCGCATGGTCTTGGTCCACACGCTCATCGGGAACAGGGTCATGGAACAGCGGTTGCCCTTGAAGTCCATCGAGAAGCTTTCGTCGGCGGCGTCCTCGCCGGAGTCGCTTCCGCCGGGGCCGGCATCGTCCGGCTCTTCGAAGTCGTCGTACGAATAGCCGTCCGACGAGGAGCCACCCGTGCCGTACGCGTTGGCGTAGTAGTCGTGGTAGAGGACGGGGTCCGGCGCAGTCTGCCTTTCTTCAACGTAGTAACCGCTCGAAGGGCGCGATCGGATGTAGCCCTCTTCGAGCAGGCGGCGGTACGCCCCTTCGACCGTGGTCACGCTCACTTCCAGATGGCGGGCGAGCGAGCGCTTCGACGGCAGGCGGTCGCCTGCGGCTATGGTCCCTTCCTGGATGTCGCGGCGGATGTTGGTGTAGAGCGCCTCGTACAGGGGAAGGTTTCCGCAGTCGGCAAGGTCGTAGGTAAGCATGGCGCCCTCCGAACGTGTTCAGTTCACGTGCAGTTCAAGGTCGGTACCATGATACCCCGAGTTTTCGAACGGGGGCCTGCTCGAATCTAGAGCATTTCGAGCAGGGCCTGGATGCGGGTGGTCAGCTGGCCTTCGTCGGTGGTGGAGTAGTCGGTTTCCACATGCAGGTAGGCCAGGCCGCGCTCGCCGGTGACGAACTTCTCGATCACGTAGGTCTCCACGTTGTAGGTGTGGCAGCCCTGCAGCGTCATGTCGACCACCGCGTCAGCGCGCAGGTCGTCTATCAGCTCGCCCAGAAGCTGGATGCGGTACGTGTCGGGCGACATCACCGAGCAGCCGATCTTGAAGTAGCGCTCGGCCAGCGCCTCGTAGACGTCGGGGTTGGATTCGTCCACCATGCGGTGGTAGTTCTTCAGGCCAGTGCAGTTCTCGTATCCCACGACCACGCCGCCGTTGTCCTCGATGATGCGGGCGACCTTTTCAGTTGCACCACCCATGGGACATCCGCTGACGATGATGCGCGGGCGCTTGCCGATCCGCTCCTTGCTGGCCTGCGCCTCTTCCAGGATGCGCTGCTTCACCGCGCGCAGCTGCTCGGTGGCCAGCTCCCTATCGAAGGTGAACCCCGCGCCGTACACCACCTTGAACAGGTCGTAGCCGAGCATGGGGACCGGGTCGTCCCTCATCAGCCCGAGCAGCTCCATCGCCGCCTGGCGTTCCCGGTTGCGCACGCGGATAGCATTGCGGATGGCGTCTTCGGTGATCTCGACGTCGAAGAAGTCCTCGAGTTTTTCCTTGAAGCGCACGACCTCGTTCTTCCACAGAACGAAGCCGTCCTCGTCCTGGCGGTTCGGCAGCTGCATGATGTAGACGGGCTTGAACTCCTCCATGAGCTCGTACATCTTCTTCTTGCCGTCGCAGGTGGTTTCGGCCACGATCAGGTCGCTGAAGTAGAAGTAGGGGCACTTGTCGGCCTTCGCGAAACCGTAGCTGGACTTGATGAGCGGGCACAGGCTCTGCGGCAGGTCCTGCTCGGCCAGCGTGAGGGTTTCGTCGGACATGGAGCACAGCCCCACCGTGGCCGCGTTCATCGCCATGGGCAGCTCGACGGGCACGTAGGTGCAATAGGTGCCGATAAGCGGCATGCCCTTGTCCTTGACCTCCTTGGCGGCCAGGAACTGCGTCTTGCGCGCATCGGCGAACTCTTCGAATATCTCGGGCAGTTCCTTGCGAATCTCCATAGCGACCCCTTCGTCCGTGCCTGGAGATGATTATAAACATAAACAACGTTTAGTTTACGCGGTTCATCCTGCTGTAGTGCCGAACAGGTGTCTCGAGACTCCGCGGTCTTCAGAAGGGGGCAATCCCTTCCAGGGCATTCGGGCTCATTAACGTTGCAAAAGTTGGGTGCGTGCTCCTAAAACCCCTGGTCGGCTCTTCCGGATTCCAACTCTTGTACGTTAATCCGGGTGCATGAATGACTGCCCGCTACACATAGCGCACGAATGGCAGGCGCCTTACGGCAAACGACCCGTTCCCTCGTCAGATTCGTTGGCCTGGCGGCGGGCCGAGTAGGCCAGCAGCCCGGCGCTTGCCGCGCCGATTGCCAGTGCGGCCGCGCCTCCCAGCGAGAGCGGGTCGGCGGTCTTGGCTGCGGCAGACCCGCGAGGCGTCGTGGGCGTCGTGGGAGTCGTGGGAGTCGTGGGCGCCGCGGGCGTCGGGCCTGCCGCGTCCTTTTCCTCCACCGACACCGGCGCATCCTGGTTCACGTCGTGGTCGGCCCCGACGCTGGCGGCCACGGACAGCAGCGAGCCGTCCTTGACCGTGTTCATGCCGTTCATCAGCAGCGGATCGTTGTCGCCGGACACGTTGGCAACGCCGACGTAGCGGGTATCGCGCAGTCCCACGGTGACCGTGCGCTCACCCGACCAATCCGCGGGAACCTGCAGGGCCACTGCATACACCGCCTTCTTGCCGGGAGACAGCTCGTAGTCGCTCAGGGCGAATCCCGCTTCGTCGCCGGACAGCAGGCGTCCCAGCTCCTCGCCCTCCGAAGACAGCGGGGCTGCCACCACAGGCGTGCTCGCATCCGCAGCGGCTGCAGCGCCCGATGCGGCATCTCCCCGCGGCGTCGCCACGCGCGTGAGTGCAGATCCCGTGCGCAGCGCCGTCTTCGTGAGCGGCGCCATCGCCAGGTTCACCTGGTCGCCCGCCTCCATGCCCTCGGGCGGGTTCCTCACCGACACCTGCAGCGTCTGATCCGTGAACTCGATCCTGCCCGACGAGACTTCGTTGCCCTGTTCGTCCAGCAGCATCGCGGTGGCGCCCGTGATGTGCATGTTGCCGTCGTTGCGGATGGTCAGCAGGAAGTGCGCGTAGTCGCCCGCCGACACGAGCGGCGTCAGCAGCTCCACGTCGGTGATGGTCGGGCACACCACCGAAGGCACCGACGTGTACCAGATCGACGCCTGGCTGTTCGCGAAATCGGTGATCTCGGTGCAGAAGAACGCCATGGCGCACAGGTCTTCCTTCACGGCGGTCATCGACTCGATCGGGTGGTTGACGTGGCAGAACACGTACGGTTCGCAGAACGTGTTGCCATGAAGCTTGGAGGCCATGATGCGGTTGTCCTTGCAGGACACGCCCTTCGGGTTGCCCTCTTCGTCGAACTCCGAAGCGCCCTGGCCGTTGCGGTTCGAGGCAAAGTACACAGGGACTCGCAGAGGGTTGAAAGGGGCGTTGACCGGCTAGTCGACCTTCCTGCGCGCAGCGCACGCGAGCGCCGTCGACAGGCCCATCGCCAGCATCAGGGCGGCAAGCGCGGGCATCGCGAGCGGATCGGCCGTGTTCGCGGTTGCCCGAGTGGAACTCGACCCCTTCGCCGGGGAAGTCGGGTTGACGTTCGAGTTCGGGGTCGGCTCGGGCCCCGGAGCCGGGGCTTCCTTCGCCTTTACCGAAAACGTCGTCTCCAAGGTGAACGCACCCGCACCGTAGTCGTAGGTGGCGCCGAGCTTATGGTCGCCCACCGCAAGCGTGTCCAGGTATGCCGCCTTCAGCTCTATGTTGGTCGAACCCGCCGAGCAGGTGTAGCACGATTCGTCGATCACCGCGCCGTCCACGCTCACGCTGACGAGCTTGTCGAAGCGCGCGTTCGTCTTGAAATGCAAGTCGGCCGCATCGCTTTGCACATGCACGCCGCCGGCACCTTCCACAAACGCGTAGGCGAACGCACCCAGGCCGCCGCCCCGAGCGTACAGGACCTCGTCGGAGTAGCTGACCGTGCCATCCTGGGCCTGCACGATCGCGGGCACGTTCACGGGCAGCGTGCCTATGGGCGCGAGCTCGTCGAACATCGACTTGAGCGCAGTTGCGACGTTGGCGTTGTAGGCGCCCAGCTTGCCCGTGGTATGGTCGGTGGGATCGGAATTCATGCCCGCCGCCATATAGCAGCACATGATGGCGTCGGCGTCTTGGAAGCGGGCGACGTCGTAGGGAAGGTTGCAGCTGAGCAGCACGAACGAGGCACCCGCCGCATGCGCGTCGGTCAGAATCTGGCTCACGGCCTGGTACTGGTCGGCCGTGGGCTGCAGCGAACTCAAGCCGTAGTTCAGGCTGAATGCGACGACGGAGTCGGCCTGCGCCACGGCCTGCTTCATCTCTTCGGTGTAATGCACGATCGGGTCGGGCCCTCCGGAGTAGTCGCGGTAGAAGCCGATGGTGATGTGCGCCTTCGACGAAGGCGAGCCCGTGGTGGTCCCGCTTTCCAGGTTCACCACGTAGGCGTCGGGATCGACAAGGCCCGCAGACTGCAGCTGGCGCACGACGTAGTCGATGGTCTTCGCATGGTCGGAATCGCGCCCGAACATGACGATGTTGCCGTCGTATCCCGACAGCGGCAAGGTGTAGGAGTCGTTTTTCAGGAGTGTGATGGCCTGCTCCGCGATGTCGGACTCCACGGCATGGTGCTCTGACGATCCGATCGTCTGCTCGGCGTGGGCGATCTTCTGGTCGAGGTCACCGCCGCTCGTGTCCATGTCCAGGATGCCGTACTTCTGCTTCAGGTTCAGAACGCGCTTCACGCTCTCGTCGATGCGCGCTGCGAAGTCGGGGTTCGCCTGGGCATACGCTCCGAGCGCCGCGATGTAGTCGTCGTAGTACTGGGCCGCATCGGCGTTGTTCAAGTCCTTCGGCCCAAGCAGGATGTCGCCGCCCGCCTCGATGACCTTCACGGCCAGGTTGGCGCCGTACTCGGCCGAATCCGGGTCGCCGTCCACCAGGGGCACCTTGTGCAGCGCGTCCATCTCGAGCGCGTCGGTCACAACGACGCCCTGGTAGCCCAAGTCGCCGCGCAAGATGTCGCCGAGCGCCTTCTTCGACATCGTGGCGGGATAGAAGCCCTTCGTGCCATCGGCAAAGGTGACTTCGTCGTCGATCAACGGCAGGGTGACGTGCGCCGTCATGATCAGGTCGGCGCCGTTGGCGATGGCGGTCTGGAACGGAACGAGCTCGGTTTGCTTCAGTTGGTCGTAGGTCTTGTTCACCGACGCGGTGTCGATGTGCGTGTCGGTGCCGGTGTCGCCATGGCCGGGGAAATGCTTGCTCGTGCCCACGACGCTGCTGGCCGAAAGGCCTCGGGCGAACTCGACGCCCAAGGCCGCGACCCGCTGCGGGTCGTCGGAGAACGACCGCGTGCCGATGACGGGGTTGGCCGGATTGCTGTTGACATCGACGTCGGGAGCGAAGTCCACGTTGAAACCGGCGGCGGCGACTTCCTCGCCGATGACCCGGCCCGTGCTCAGCGCGTTGGCCGGCGCGGATTCGCCCGTGGCGCCGATTCCCATGTTGCCGTTCATGCGCGTTCCCATGGACAGGCGGGTGACGACCCCGCCTTCACCGTCAACGCACATGAAATACGGGATGGTCGAAACAGCGGCGTTGTTCTTCTGCAGGGCCGTGGTCAGCCGCACGGTCTGGTCGACGGTCGAAACGTTGGATGCGTACAGGATGATGCCGCCGAACTTGTGCTTCTGCAGCGCTTCTGCGAGCGCGGGCACGTCGTCCAAGCTGGTGACGCTGCTCCCATCCCAGGTGCGCATGGCCGTCACGATCAGCTGGGAGATCTTGTCGTCCATCGTCATGCCGGCGACGAGCTCGTCGACGCCTGCGCTGCCTGCCTGGGAATCGGAAGAGCCCGTCGTCTGCGTGGTGGTTGTCGCAGCATCGTCGGCGACTGCCGTGGAAGCGGCAAACGACACCATGCATGCAGCGAGCAGGAATGCCGCGAGCAGATGCAGGGTCGTCCGCATGGGCTTCGTGAAATCGTCGTTCGGGCGATAAGGGTTCTGTTTGCAGCGCGTAGTCATATCGCACCCCGTTCACTTCGCTCGGTTGCCATCCAAGGAGCGGCTATTGCCTTGGTTGAGTACATGATAGCTGCTCGCCCGCTGCCATGCACGGGGTATTCGCACGTTTTCGACTGCGCTGCAGGCAAGCTCGGGCGAAACAGAGCGGCGTTTCTGCGCCAGAAGCCGGGCAGTGCAAGTATCATGGTGGGGCAAGGTCACCCTCGATGCGCGCCGCCCGTGCCGCGCGAACCCAGCCCATGACCAACCAGCTTTTGATCGGAAACATACTCTCGCTGCTCGGCCAAGTGTCGCTTGTCATCGCGTCGCTGAACACCTCGAAGACCAGGACGCTGGTTATCCAGACGGTCGGGTTCGTTCTGATGTGCCTGGCCAACCTTGCCCTGCTGGGCATCGCCGGGTTCGTCATGAACGTGATATCGATCGTGCGCAACATCCTGTTCGCCAAGGACAAGGCCGGCAAGGCCGTGGTCGCCGGGCTGGTCCTGGCCTACATAGTCGTCACGGTTGCCGTGGAGGCATCGGTCGGATTCGTCGACAGGTTCTGGTACCTGCCGCTGCTAGCCAACATCGTGTTCACCGTGTTCGCGTTCGTTCCCTCGTGGAAGTTCAAGCTGATGAACACCTTCACTTTCGCGTGCTGGATCCCCTACGACCTGTTGCTCGGCAATTACGTGGCAACAGCGTTCGACATCGGCAACGTCGCCGCCAACATCGTCTCGATCGCCAGGATCAGGCGGCGCGGGACGCAGGAGTAACGGGCAGCAGGACGCGCAGGGCCGCCCCTGTCGCCCTGTGTCCATCCGCGTATAATGGGCGCGTGTCTTAAACGTATAAGCTTGTCTGGTCGTGGAGGTGTTCTGCATGGTGCTTCGTTCGAATATCTGCCGACTTTCCCGGAAAGCCATTGCCGTAATCGCCGCCGTCGCCTTGGCGGCATCGCTGTGCCTGCCTGTGGTCGCATGGGCCGCGCAGCCCAACGTGAGCCTGGAAAACCGCACGCTCGACCGGGGGCAGTCCGCGTCCGACGTGCATTTCCTAAGCGGCCTGGTCATCGATGGGGTCGATGCGCCCCGGGCGGGCGAGGCCCTTGACGACACGGCCCACGTGACGTCCGACCAGGGCTTTGAATGGGACATCCCCGTTCTGTGGGTGGACGCCAACCTGCAGCTCGCGACCCAGTCCCAACAGGGCGTTTCCTGCCTGCCCGTGCTGGCCTTCTTCGTACCCGACGGCTACGCCCTGCAGGGCGATACCTTCACGGTCCGGCTCTCCGATTCGCTGGTTCGGCTGTTCGGCACCGACGAGATCGTCTCGATTTACGACGCCCGAACGGGCATAACCTACACCCTGCCGAGCTCGATCCGTGGGTTCTTCGCTCCTGCGAGCACTCCGGCGGAGGTCGCACGGGACGCAGCGGCAGCGACGCCCACCACTCCGGCAACGACCGCCGGCCCCGCGGCCCCTGCCGAGCCCACCTGGATCGAGATCTACTGCGCGCAAACGGCAATCGAGGTCCTTTCCGAAGACGACTTGAACTTCCTGCTCGACCTCGTCATCAACAAGCTGCAGCCGCAGGCGGTCGAGCTGTTGATTGCGAAGTTCCCTGCATTCGCAGAAGCTGCCGATGCCAACCAGCTCGGCCGCTCGATCAGCCTGTACGTGTACTTCATCCACGGCGACAAGGACGGATTGCCCGAGCACGAGACGGTTCCCGAGAATTCCATCGCATACGTGGCCGGAGATGCCATCGACCGCGGTGGCGTGAAATACTGCTACATGATCGGGCTGGACACGTCCGTCCTTCTGGAAATCGACGACGAAGGGAAGTACGTCCGGGACGACACGGGCCGCTACATCCTGGTGCGCACGGGAGAGGCCATCGAGACGCTGAAGAACACCATCGTCCACGAGATGCTCCACGCGTTCATGGACGACTACAACCGTACCGGCACGATGGGCGGCACCAACCCCAACGACGTGGTCACCGACCGAGACGGCATCCCCCCGACCGAGGAGCTGGCAAAGCGCTACCAGTGCATCGTGTTCCCCAGATGGTTTACCGAGGGCGCCGCTTCCTCCATCGAGAACGTATACCAGTACCGCTACAACAACTTCAAGTTGATGAGGGAGGCCACACCCGGAGCCAGGGTTTACGAAACCTGGTTCGACCAGACGACGTTTCTGGTCAACTACCTGAACGGCAAGCTAGAGGGCAAGCCGCTCTACGCTGACCTGTGCTACAGCATCGGCTATGACGAGAATGAGAACAGGGTGGACAATACCCAATCGGCATATGTCATGGGATACGTGGCCACCCTGTACTTGAGCGAGTTAATGGCGCGCGCCACGACGGGGAGCGCCGTGTGGACCGATGGCATGTCCACGTCGGTGTCGAGCGACGCGCTGCGCATGGGGCTGAACAACATCCTGAAGGAGCTGCACGAAGGCGCCACGCTCGACCAGGTGATCAGCGAAATCGCCCCGGTCGCCGAAGATGGGACCAAGCCCTACAACAGCGCCGACGAGTTCGAGAGCATCTTCATCAAGGGCGCCCCCAGACAAGGCGATTTGTATTCGGGTGATGAGGACTCCCTCGCGTTCGCCGTCACGCTGCTGAACTACCTCCAGGCCATCAGCATGGAAGGGGGCAGGAAGGACCCGGCAAACGGATCGATCCTGTTCGATTTCAACGACGACTACACTGCACCGCTGGACGAAACCAAGAACGTGTCGTCCGACTTCTTCAAGATCGTGAAGGACAACCAGATGGTGGAGTCCACCGTTCCCAACGACGTGGCGCTGCGAGGCGGCGGCAAGTCCGATCCAGACGCCGTGAAAGCCGACGAGCCGGCAGACGACGCCTCCGCAAATGCGGCCACGCAGCAAGCCGCCAAGGAACAGGAGGCAAGCGAGCAGGGCGCATCGGCAGACGAGGGCACGGCAGCGTTGCCGCTGGCAGCCAAGACCCCGAGTGGGCAGGCCGGCGAAGCGACCGCGGGCGATGCTGCCGGCGAGAAGGTGGTTGAGGCCGCGGCTCCGACTGGCAAGTAGCAGTCGGAGGCCGGACCTCGAACCGGGCCGGCACAGGGACGCTGGCCCGCCCTGCCATGAAATCGCGCTATTGCCTGTGCCCGATGGGGATGGACTCGCACTTCGCGACGAGCTTTTCGATGCGCTTGCGTCGGCGTCGATCCAGGCCCCAAGGACGATGGGGCATCCGCCGTTGCCGCCTGCTGCTCCCTGTTGCCCCGTGGCAGCCTGCGCTACACTGTCACGGACAGGCGGACGCGCCTGTCCGAACCCGCATCAGGCACTGAAGGAGGAAGCGTGGCTGGCGACAACGCGAAAGCAGGCTCGTTTGGCGAGATATTCACGCGCGACTTCCTGCTGCTTGCAACCATCAACCTGGCTGCGTTCTTCGGTTTCCAGATGGTCAACGTCGGCCTTCCCCTGTACATGGACCAGCTGGGTGCAACCGGCCAGGTCGTGGGCCTTGCCACCACGCTGATGACCGTGACGGCCACCCTCGTGCGCGTCTTCGCGGGCGCCCTGCTCGACCGTTTCGGCCGCATCGGGATGCTCATCGCAGGCACCCTGATCATGGCATGCGCGATTGTCTCGTACGCCATCTTCCCCCTCGTGGGCGTCATCCTGGGGCTGCGCCTGATCCACGGCATCGGCTGGGGCATGGGCTCCACGGCGTCTTCAACCCTTGCCGCGGACATTATCCCGCGAAAGCGGTTCGCCGAGGGCATGGGCTACTTCGCGATGACGAACGCCCTGTCGAGCGCGCTGGCGCCGGTGGCTTCGCTTGCGTTGGTCGACGGCCCCGGAGCGGTGTACATGGTCTACGTCGCTGCGGGCATAACGGCCATCGCCCTGGTGCTCACCTTCATCGAAAGGGGCTTCCAGGCACAGAGGCAGGCTGGCGCCCAACAAGCCGAGGCGCCTCATGCCATGGCCGAGGAGCCTGCCGCCGCACCTCAGGAACAAAGGCGCTCGAAGCTCGAAACGCTCTTCGACCGACGCGCCGTGCTTCCCGGCCTGCTCATGATGCTCGTCAACATCGGCTTCGCCTGCATCACGACCTTCATAGCTCTGCACGCGGCCGACCAGGGAGTGCAGGGCGTGTCGTCGTACTTTGTCGTGTACGCCATCGTCACGCTTGCAAGCCGCCCGGTCATCGGACGCCTTATCGACACGTACGGGTACCGCATCCCGGCGATACTCGCAACGCTGTGCACGGCAGGGACGCTCGTGCTCATCGGCGCCGCGACCAGCCTGCCCATGTTCGTTGCCGCAGGCGTGCTCGGCGGCCTGGGCATCGGCACGGCCATGGGCACGTACCAGACCATGGCCGTTGCCAGCGTGGAGCCCCAAAGGCACGGCGTGGCCACCTCCACCTACATGACCCTGTTCGACATCGGCATCGCCATCGGCGCGCTCATCGGCGGCGTCGTGGCCGACATGGCCGGTTATCGCATCATGTACTTCGTGGTCGCTGCCTTTTCGCTGGCCGCATGCGTCATCTCGTTTGCAGCCGTGAAGGACGGCACCAACCAAGGCGCGGACGAGCACTAGCCCGCTCCCTGGTCCCGCGCGCGACGGCAAGCCTTATCCGGAGGCGGTTTTCTTGGGTGATTTCGGGTTTCGTGGCAAGAATCTCCGTTTTATGGGCGTCGTGTAGTTCGATGCATGCGACGGAATGCAAAATGTTACTTATATAATTCGTTTTGAACTACTATAGTATTCATTCTGAAGAACCTCGGAGCCAGCAAGCCCAACCGGAGATTCTTGCCAGAAATCCTGGTTTTGGCCGAGGAAACCTCATGAAACGAATCCCGAAGAAGCCAGAGCACGCCGCCACGAATGCCCCGACCCCGACGAGGGGTAGTGTTCGCGTGCTTGTCCGGGCTGTGGGAGGAACGCCTGCGCTGTCCGTGGCGTCCGGTCTTACATCGATACGTCTTCGACTCTGTTGGATTGCACCAGCAGCGATATGCCGAAGACGAGCAGGATGGCAACGGCGACTATTGCCGTGACCGTCTCGATCGCGATCACGAGCGCCGGATCCATCCCCTGGCCCAAGGTGGCCAGGAGCTGCTCGGGCGTCTCGCAATTCTTGGCTTTGTCGCGCAGCTCGGGAGCCAGGTTATCGAAGTCCATGATGGGCTCCCTGGTCGGGGCCTGAACCGCTGCGCATTGTGCGTGCAACGCGTGCGGCCGTCCCTGCAATGCGGAGGGCTGGCGCGGGCGCCAATGCTATACTCGCCGGATGGATTACAACAGGAACAGCAGTCCCACCCCGCCACCCGCAGCCGCGCAGGCGCCTTGCCCGCAGCCTGCCCAGCAGGCCCAGGCCTGCCCTCCCCAGCCATACAGCCAGCCTCCGAAAAAGAAGGGCAAGGTCGGCCCGATTCTGGTCGTGGTGGGAATCGCGGTCGCCGTGGCGTTTGTGGCAACCGTGGTCGTCCTTACCGTGGGCCTCTTCAACAGCTGCTCCCAGATCCTGTCCGACGCCCCCACGCACGAGTCGGCCGAAGACAAGGCCTTCATCTACGACACCGCGGTAACAGAGCGCGACCTGGAGACCTTCGACGCCCTGCGCGGGAGCTTCGAGTCCATGAAGTACAACGAGGGCCTGGGAACGGGCAACGAGGATGCGCGGCGCCGCAGGCTCGCAGAGGCGCAGGCCATCGTGGATGACTACCGCGCACAGCTGGAGAAGGGCTCCTGGCCCACGGGCGACGGGGCGTTTTCGAGCGGCGATTCCTACACGAGCCCGCAGCTGTGGGTACGCGTCGCTCAACTAGCCCAGGACCGCCTGGAGCAGGAAACCGGGGAGAGCTGGCGCGTCCTGAACGTAAGGTTTCCGTTCATCGACACGGGGCCCATCCCCAAGATCGAACACCATGACGAGAACAGCTTCTTCGAAGTTTCGCTTGTCTGCGAGAACGGCGCCGACAAGGGGCTGGAGACGTCGGTGAGCTACTACCGTTGGGCCGACCCCGCCTACTTCGTGTCGCATGTCGACGAAAGCCGCGCGGCCCTCGACGAACAGCAAAGAAGCCTCGAGGCCATCGAGGCGAGCGGACTGCTCGACGGCCGTCCCTGCGCGCTGACGGATCGTGGCGGGCTTTTCGTGTGGACCCGCGGTGCCGACGATCCCCTGCGCGACGAAGGGGCTCTCACCCAGCTGCTCTACGACGTGGCCGACGTGACGGGCCTGGATTTCGTGGACATCTCCCTGCTCGAGCCCGGCGCGCCCTTGGTGGTATCGGAAACGTTCCGCAGCAAATACGGCAACGAACTGGACCCCGAACTGCTGGACAGCACGTCGGCCAGGGAGCGCCTGCTGGTCGTGACCCGAGACGATGTCCACGCGGCACCGGCCGACATGCTGCGCTCGCAGTTCTTGAGCCTGAACGCCGAAGGCGACGCATCCAAGGATCACCTGTCGACCCCGTCGGGCACCCTGGTGCCGAACGACACCGAAGACGGTGGCAGATGGTGCGCCCTCGACGACGAGAGCGCCTACGACGAAGAGCTGGTTGCGTTCGCGGCCCAGCACCTGGGGCAGGCAGAAGAGAACATCGTCGCGTTTTCCGCCTACGGACCCACCGGCAGCTCTTCGGATGCACGGAAGGTCTACCTGCTCTTGCCGCAAGGCGCCTTCCCCACGCGCTTTGGCGAAACGCAAGACGCGGTGCTCGACCTTCAACACGCCCTGTGGCAGCACTATTGCAAGGACAAGACCGAGTTCGACGAGGCGATCCTGTTCCTGGACGTGTACGTCGTGGACGAGCAGAGCATCGAGGGGGCAGGCGGGCCGGTGGACTTCGCAGGTCTGCGCCAAGCCGCCATGGAAGACCCTCAAAGCATGAACGCCTATAAGGTCAGTCTGCTGCTCCACGCTGACTTTTCGGGACATGGGGTTGGCACCCACGAGGATGCGGGCAGCTGGAGCACCGACTTCGGCATGGACCTGCACGGCACCGCCCCCAACTCGCGCGAATGGCTCGTCGACAGCTATGGGTTTGGAGGGCGGTAAGCCCACACGCTAGGCTAGTCGGAAAAGCTCCAGAATCCCGTGCCCGTTTCCGGGTCGTATCGTTTTCCGATGGTGCCGCCCACAACGGGCCTCAGCTCGATTTCGGCCGTGTACAGGACGGTGATCGATTTGATGTGGCCTGCCGCGATGCGGTGCTGCCCGCCATCTTTGTAGGCGAAGACCGCATGGGTATGCTGGTAGAGGCCGTCGCCGTCGGACACGACGTTGCCGGTGAGCGACACGAGTTCCAGCATGCCGGCCAGCGTCCGCGTTTCGAACCCGTTCTCTTCGGGAAGGTAAGTCTGGATCTGCGCCTCGCTGCATCCGCCGATGCCGCTGTACATGGCGGAGCCGACATGTTCCCGCTCGCAGATGGCGGCAATCGACGAGATTATCTCGTCGCCCCTGTCGAGGCGAATGTAGTAGGTGCCCCCGAACTCTCTGTACTCCACTGTAGAACCCCCTGCGTCGTCGGCAGTTCGAACTCACAGGCATTGTACTCCCAGAACGCATCGACGGGCTTGCCCTTTGCATGACATGGGGGCGCCGCCCCGGGACAACCTCGCCTGTGATGTACGCCATCAACCTGGGACATGCCGGCAGTTTGGTCTTGATGCCCCCAGCTTCTCGTCGTAGTATTGCCAGTCGCCGTCGTTGTTTGAGGTTGTGAGCCTTGGGGTGGGCGATCCCGCTCATGCAGGGCATTCGCGCACCGAGGCAAACCGCAAGGCGCTGGGTTCGCGGGGCCTGTTCATGCGGGGCGTTCGCCAGAGGCAGCATGCGCGTGGAGAAGCGCCCGAGGGACAATCCGCAAGGAAAGGGAGCCGAAGGGCTGATTGCAAAGGACAGCACGTGGGCATGAAGATCAGGTTCATAGAGCCGGGCAACCGCCCCTACCGCAGAAGCCCGCTCAATCTGTTCGTGTACGAACGCTATATTCGTGCGCCCTCGAACGGAATGCTCACCCTTGCCACGCTGGCTTCACGAAGCTTCGACGATGTGCATTGCTACAGCGAATCCATTTCCGAGATCGACTGGGACGATGTCGTAGACGCAGACGTTGTCTGCATCAGCTTCTTCTCGTTTGCCGCTTGCCGAGCCTATGCCATCGCAGATGCGTTGCATGAGAGCTGCGACATGCTGGTGGTGATGGGCGGGCTTCACCCCACGCTGGCACCCGAAGAAGCGGCTCGGCATTGCGACTACGTGCTTCGAGGCGAAGGCGACGAGTCCTTGGTCCCGTTGCTGAAATGCTTGGAGGAATATCGGGATCCGGTTGGCGTGGTCGCAGGAGCCTGCGCGTTGCGCGATGACGGCCTTGCTGGGCTCGAACCCGAGATACCGCATGCGATAGACACGATTCCCGATTATTCGCTTGTGCACCGTTACAAGGAGATGGCCGGGCACAACACGATATGGCCGCAGGTGCATGCTTCCCGAGGATGTCCCCACAATTGTTCGTACTGCGGGCTTGTTGCAGCGTTCGGGCGCAAGGTGAGATGCCGTCCTCCCGAGTCCGTTGTCACCGAGATCGAGCAGGCGATAGAGTTCTTCGATGCCCATCATCACAGGATCGCAAAGATGCTGTGGATCACCGACGACAACTTCTTCGCCAACAGGGCGTGGGCTGTAAGCGTTCTTGAATCCATCATCGCCCGCGGCATCAAGTACAACTTCACGATCCAGGCTCGATACGAAGTCGGCTTCGACGACGAGATGCTGGACCTTTTGCGCGAGGCGGGTTTTTCGGAGCTTGCCATGGGAATCGAGTTCATAGACGACGAATCGTTTGCCGCATACGGCAAGAAAAGCACCAGGGCCGAGATCGAACGGTCGATCGCGAACATACAGGCACACGGTTTGCGGGTACGCGGCCTGTTCATAGTCGGCACTGAAAACCACTATCCGGGCGTGGGAGACCAGCTTGCCGATTTCGTGTTGGAGCACGATATCGACGGGATCTTGGTCCAGTCGATGTACTTCATACCCGGAACCCCGTCTTACGACGATCACAAAGACGATCTTCTGGATCCAGGCCGATGGGACAGATGCGTGGGAGCAGTCGTGCACCGTCCCAAGAACATGACGCCAACCCAACTCCAAAAAGAGATCATTCGCGCTTCGAAAAAGGTCTATTCTGCTCCCCGTTTGCTGAATGCGCTCGTCAAGAAACGTGGACTCGAGCGTGTTCTGTTTATCGGGGAGTTCTTCTGGCAGGCATCTATTCGCAGCGATCTGAGACGTGAACTCGGATATCTCGAACAACTCGAGCGGAGCTAGCCGGAACACAGGGGCCGGCCGGAACACAGGGGACAGTTCTGTGTGTTCGTGGGACGAGGGAGACCAAGGGGCCGCCTGGCTTTAGACAGAACACACAGAACTGTCCCCTGTGTTCCCCTGTGTTCCGAGCCCTCGTCCCACGAACACACAGAACTGTCCGCTGGGTTGCCTCGATGGCTGAGAGCATGGGAGGCTCAAGCTATCCGTTCGCTATTACAAAGAACAATGCCACACTCAATGCCGCAACGCCGACACCTGCCAAGATGAAAAACACCGTGACAAACTTATTTGTTGCAGGCCTGCCCACATAGTTTCTCTTCTGAGGGCTGGCCGGATCGTAATACACCGTCTGATCCGAGCCTATAGGCCAGAGCGCTTCTGCGCACTCGCGCCATCTGCCAACCGCTCCGCGCCTTGTGTGAAGATACCCATCTTCGCCTTCCCTTATTTCAGATTCGTCTAACGAGGGAAAGACAGTGGACTTGTAGCCCTCGAACTTCTTCCTCGCCCTGTAGGTTGCACCTTCCCATGTTTCGAATTCGACAATGGGGCCAACACGCATCTCGCCTTTGCAGTAGTAGTCCACGACCTTGCCGACAGACGCGCATGTGCATCTGCTGTTACGGGATTTGGTTGCTATGGCTACAAGGATTCCGGCTAGAACGAGAAGCAAGCCAAGCCCGCCAACTATGCAGAGCTCCAATAGCGCTATCTGTTCTTGTGTCATAAAGCGGGTTCCTCCCTGTTTCTTTCCACAAGCATGGTAACTGAGGCTATGGGAGGCCGGGTGCAT
>CACXFZ010000026.1 GCA_902767025.1 uncultured Coriobacteriaceae bacterium | reverse complement strand
CCTCGGGCTCTTCTTCGAAGATTACGCCGACCGCCATGGCCAAGACCGATGACGTAGTGCCTGTTGGCGGCGTTGCGGCGTTGGCGTTCGGTGCCGCAAGCGCCGGCTTGCTGGCCTATTCGGCTCGTCGCCAGGCAAACGAAGAGGCAGAGGCCGACGAAGCATAGTTGAGTTTCTCGTATAGGCGTCGGAGCGTATCGGCAAACACGGAGTGCAAAGACAGCCAGTTTGACGGTAGGTATAATGCCCGTGGACATGAAAGCAGAATCGCTGAAAGGAGATGTACGTGGAAGCGAAAGAGATTGAAAGGCTGCAGGAGGTTTTGTCGGACGAGGCCTTCGCAAAGGAACTGATTGACAAGGATGATGTCAAGGACGCTCAGGCGGCGCTTGAAGCAAAAGGGTTCTCTCTTGACGAAAAAGCGGCGAAGGCGATTGGCTTCCTGCTGCTCACCAAGGGGAGCGGCATACCTTCTATCGAGAAAATCGAAGAGGCTCTCGGCGGCTCGCTGTCGTTTACGTTCGGCGGCTAAATCTGAGCAACCAAGCAAGCTTGGCCTTCGCAAGAGGGTTAAAAAAGACGGGGCGCTTTCGTGAAACGTCCCGTCTCTCTTTTACGGTAATCCGTTACGCAGTTAAGCTGTCTGCTACCAGACACGCAGACGATCTTCGGGGGCGAAGTACATCTTGTCGCCCTCTTTCACGCCGTAGGTTTCATGGAACTTGTCGCACTGGGCCAGCGTAAGGTTCGCGCGCAGGTTATCCATGGGGTGCTCGTCGGTTTGCAGCATGTAGTTGAACGCGTAATCGTTATCCTGGCGGCGCCACAAGATGGCGTTCGCGCGGAAGAACTTGTCGTAGTCGAAGCCCTCGATGTCGCGCGCCAGTGTCATTGCCACGCTTAAGCTGCCCAGGTCGGCGATAGTTTCGCCAATCGAGCGCATCCCGATACCCTCCATGGTCTCGCCCAGGGGCTTGTAGGTCTTCTCGTACCAGTCGAGGGCCTTTTGCGCGCGAGCTGCAAAGGCGGCACCATCCTCTTCGGTCCACCAGTCGGCCATCGCGCCGTTCTCGTCGTACATCATGCCGGTGGTGTCGAATGCATGGCTAATCTCGTGGCCGATGATCATGCCCAGCGCGCCCATCTTCTCCTCGAGGGTCATGTCGCGCCGATAGGTTACGTCGCTTAAGAAGCCCACAAAAATGTTCACCGTGTTTTCCGAAGCATTGTAGTTGCAGCTGGTCTTGATGCATTCGGACATAAGGTCCATATCAACCGGTTTGCCCACGGTGGCCCGTGCCAGGCCAGCCTTGAATTCACTCGCCTTTATTCGTGCCGTCCACAGCGTTTCGCCTTCGGCGGCAGAGCGGATGTCCAGTGCAGAGGCGTCCTCCCATTTGTCGGGGTAGAGCACCCTAAACTTCATGTTGTCCAGCTTCTTGATGGCAAAGGCGCGCGTCTGCTCGCTCAGCCAGTCCTCTTCCTGCAGCATCGTTTTGTACACGCCTACGATTTGGTCGCACAGGTCGCGGATTTCGGCCTTCATTTCCTCGTCGGCATAGCGCGAGAC
The DNA here is from genome assembly GCA_902767025.1 of uncultured Coriobacteriaceae bacterium. Taxonomy (GTDB): domain Bacteria; phylum Actinomycetota; class Coriobacteriia; order Coriobacteriales; family Eggerthellaceae; genus CACXMZ01. Next base: position 3,250 of record CACXFZ010000026.1, on the reverse strand, counting down.
ATACAGCTTGGAAACCTGTGTGGACAGAGCATCAAACACGCTGTCGAATGCGTCGCGGCGTTGGTCTTCCTCGTCATTTTTGTATTCAGTGCCCATAAGCTCCGCGGTGATGCGCTCTGCGGCGTCGTAGATTTCCTTGGTCAGAAGGCGGGTGGAGCTCTTGATTAGGTCCGCCATCAGGAAGGCCTTCATGCCGTCCAGGTGCGTTTCGTCGTAGCAGGCCGCTATGGCGGCAGATGCTTCAGCGTTGAAGAGGCCGAACTCGTCTACGTCGCCATACCCCAAGGCATCCAGCACGCCTTCGGTGGGATACGCACCCAAGGCCTCTATGAGCTCCGCCTTGTTCACGTGCTTGAGCAAAGCCTGGCGTGCGCCGGGCACATCGAGGTCTGCCGATGTAGGCAGGTGTGTTGCCATCTCGGTTTGGAACTCCACATTCTTCTGGAAGATCTCCTCCGCGCGGTCTGCAATAACGCTCTTGTCCGCCACGAATCGGAACATATCGTGTCTGCCCTTCAGGGCTAGCTGAGCCGTTTCGCTCGGGTTGGCGTAGTCGGCAGGATCGTCGTGGATGTTGGTTACACCGAACATCACATAGCTGATGATCTTGCTGCCGTCAGTGATGTCACCCATGGCGGCCACTGCCAGAAGGTCTTCGCGCATCATGGGGTCGGGGTTGGTAAGCAGGGCAGTTAGTTCGTCGATCGAGGAAACGGCGTCGATGCGCGCAAGCCTCTCGTTAAGCGGCGCGATGCCCACCTTGTCGCGGTATTCCCAATCGCGCAGGAGCGCATAGTAATTCTGCGCGCTGCGGATGTCGCGTTCTTCCGAGTTGCCTTCGGCTAGCAGCTCGGCACAGCGGTCCTGCACTATGCGCTGCGCGGTTAGTGTCATGGGGCGATTCTGCGGCAAGCCTTCCTCGATCTGGTCTTCCAGCAACCATTCGCGGTTTACGTAGACGTAGAAATCCTCTTCAGGGCCGGGCTTGTAGTCGGGCGAAAGGTTGCCTAGCAAGTTCGAAGACACCCAGGGTTCGCCGAGCATAGCCCCCGACGTGGTTTCTTGAGATACGTTTGCGCTGTTGTCCATCGCTGTTCCTTTCATGCGGAGGGCGGCAAAAAGCCGCCCTCCTGCCGTTCTTGGTTACCAGACGCGTAGGCGGTCTTCGGGGGCGAAGTACATCTTGTTGCCCTCCTTCACGCCATATGTCTCGTGGAACTTATCGCATTGGGCAAGCGTGAGGTTCACGCGCAGGTTGTCCATGGGGTGCTCGTCGGTGAAAATCATGTAGTTGAAGGCATAGTCGTTGTCCAGGCGGCGCCATACGCGGGCGTTCGCACGGAAGAACTTGTCGTAGTCGAAGTTCTCGACGTTGCGCGCCAGGGTCATCGCCACGCTTAAGCTGCCTAGGTCGGCAATGGTTTCGCCAACGCAGCGAACTCCCATGCCCTCCATGGTTTCGCCGAGCGGCTTGTACACCTTTTCGTACCAATCCATGGCCTTCTGTGCGCGTGCCTCGAACGCAGCGCGGTCCTCGTCGGTCCACCAGTCGTTCGTCACTCCATGCTTGTCGTAGAGCATGCCGGTGGTGTCGAACGCGTGGCTAATCTCATGGCCGATGATCATTCCCAGAGCACCGAGCTTTTCCTCGAGGGGCATGTCGCTTTGGTAGGTCAGGTTGCTCAGGTAGCCGACGTAGATGTTCACCGAGTTGTTCGTGGGGTTGTAGTTGCAGTTGGTCTCGATGCATGCGGGCATGATGTCCGAGTCGACGGCCGTGCCCAGCTTCGAGCGCTCGAATGCCTTCTTGAAAGCCTTCACCTTGTTGTGCGCCGACCACAGCGTTTCTCCCTCTGCTGCGGAGCGGATATCCAGCGCGGAGTAGTCTTCCCAGGTGTCGGGGAAGAGCACCCTGAACTTCATGGCGTCAAGCTTCTCGATGGCGTATGCGCGCGTCTGCTCGGAGAGCCAATCCTCCTCTTTGAGCATGTCCTTGTACACAGCGACGATGTCCTCGCAGATACCGCGGATCTCGGAGCGCATTTGCTCGTCGGCATAGCGCGACACGTAAAGCTTCGAAACGGGCGAAGGCAGGCTCTCGAAGATCTCGTCGAATGCTTCGCGGCGCTGCTCCTTTTCGTCGTTGACGAATTCCGTTCCCGTGGCCTCCGCGTAGGTTCGTTTTGCACCTGCGTATATATCCTTGGTCAGGTAGTGGGAGGATCTCTTTACCAGCGTTGTCATGAGGAAGGCCTTGATGTCCTCGAGGCGCTCCTGGTTGTATTGCGAGGCGACATAGGCATCGCTTTCGGGGCCGCCCACGACGAATTCGTCGACGTCGCCGTAGCCATGTGCTTCGAGCACCTTTTCCGTGGGGAACGTACCAAGCAAATCGATAAGCTCGGCTTTAGTCATGCGGTTGCTCGCTATTTCCTGCTGCTTGCCGGGTTGCGCAAGCTCCGCCATGGTTGGGAAGTGTGCCGCCATATCGGTTTGGTAGGCCAGGCTTGCATCGAAGATGGCCTCTGCGCGGTCGGCGATGCAAGTTTGGCCTGCTATGAGCAGGAAGACGTTACGCGTCACCTGGAGCGTGACTTCCCCTGCTGGGGTGAGCTCGGAAAACTCGGTCGGGTCCTTGTGGATGTTGCAGGCGTCCATATCTGCATAGGCTGCGTACTTGCTGCCGTCGAGTATGTCCTCCTGGGTCATTGTCGTGAGTAAGTCCAGCCGGCGCTGCGGGTCGGGGTCGGTAAGCAGCTCGCTCAGCTCGTCTATCGAGGTCACGGCATCGATGCGCGCAAGGGCTTCGTCGAGTGGTGCCACGCCCGTCTTGTCGCGCCAGTCCCAGTCGCGCATGAGCGCGTAGTAGTTCTGGACGCTGCGGATGTCGCTTTCCTCCGAGTTGCCTTCGGCCAGCAGTTCGGTGCAGCGGTCCTGAACCTGATGCAAAGCCTCCATCACTGCGGGGCGGTTCTGCAACTCACCTTGGTCGAGCTCGCTTTCGTTGAGCCAGTCGTGGTTGACGAAGACGTAGAAGTCCTCCTCTGGGCCGGGACGGTAGTCGGGCGAGAGATTGCCTAAAAGGTTCGCCGTCACCCAGGGCTCGCCGATCATTGCGCCGGTCGTCTCCGTGGTTTCCTGTTGTGCCTGTACGTTGTCTTCCATGCTCATTCCTTTCAACGTGCTTTGCCCGCTAGCCTTACCTGTCGAGCAACCTTTGGCAAGGGCGCACCCTGCCAATAGGGAAAGT
>CACXFZ010000025.1 GCA_902767025.1 uncultured Coriobacteriaceae bacterium | reverse complement strand
TGGAGGCCGCCTTCGCGGAGCTTCCCGAAGACGTGGTCGACATCACGCTGGACCTGGCCGAACTCGAATACGTCGCATCTGCCGGCCTGCGCGTGATCGTGTCGCAGTCCAAAAGGGTCGCGGAAAACGGCGGGGCGCTGCGCATGGTCAACTCGAACGACGAAGTCATGGAAGTCTTCGACGTCACGGGGCTCACCGCAATCCTGAACATCGAGTAAAAGGGCGGGTTCGGCCCGTCTGGGCCATCCTTGCTATTCCCAGGTCTTCGTGATGATCGTCACGTTCGAGATGCCCTCGCGCAGGTATTCGACCTTGTCCATGAGCTCTTTCGTCATGAACAGGCCCAAGCCTCCGATTTTCGCATCTTCCAGGGTCTCGGCTTGCTCCGGATCGTCCTGCGCGAGCGGGTCGAACGGGGCGCCGTCGTCGCCGATTTCGATGATTGCAGCATTCGGCTGCGTCTTCAACGTGATGTGAATCCGCAGCGGTCCGGGTTCGCCGGCTGGCGCGTCGGGGTACGCGTAGCTGCAAACGTTCACGACCAGCTCCTCGACGGCGATGAGAATCTGGTTGGCGGTCTTGGTCGGGCAACCGGCATCCTTGAGGTAGCGCCTGACGAAACCCTCGACGAGCTCGAAGTTGTCAAGGCTCGCCTTCGTGTCAAGCGTGGCGCCGTGCTCGGGTGGGATGCCGTACTTCAGCGCAAGCATGGTGATGTCGTCGGATTGCTCGGCATTCACGGCCCAGCCGGTCAGCTCTGCGCGCATGGCACGGAGCAGGCGGCGCGGATGCAGACCGGTATGGTCTGCCAGGAACGCCTCGAGCCTATCGTTTCCGAAAAGCTCTGTCTCTGCGTTGTACGCCTCGTTCACGCCGTCCGTGTAGGCGAAGAACTCGTCGCCCGGTGTCAGCTGCAACTCGAAGCTTTCGTAGTCGGCCCAGTCGAACGATCCCAGGAAGGGTCCGGAAAGTTCCGTGACCCAGGTCCATGTTCCATCGTGCATCAGCAGCGGCTTGTTATGCCCGGCGTTCACGTAGGACAGCTTCCCGGTCTTGTGCTCGAGCACGGCCGCGAACACCGTCACGAACATCTCGGCCTCGTTGCCCTCGCACAGGCTGCGGTTGGCGGTGCTGATCGCGGCAGCCAGGTCCTTGTCGGCTTCCATCGCCCCGCGAATAGCGGTCTTGGCGGCCATCATGAACAATGCGGCAGGTATGCCCTTGCCGCTTACGTCGGCCACCACGAAACCGATGCGGTCGTCGTCCAGCTCGAAGAAGTCGTAGAAGTCGCCGCCGACCTCGCGGGCCGGGTTCATCGTGGCGTACATGTCGAACGAGTCGATGCCGGGGAAGGGCGGTTCGGCTTTCGGCAGGGCGCTTTCCTGGATGGCGCGGGCCGTGGCAAGCTCGCGGTCGATGCGTGCGCTCGCTTCGGCGATGGAGTCCTCGAGGGCGATGACGGTGGCGTTGATGCCCTTGGAGAGCGCCGAGAACTCGACGGAGGCCTCGTCGGGCACGCGCTGGTTCAGATCGCCTTCGGTGATGCGCACGAGCGCTTCGTTGGCCGAATCGATCGGCTTGACCACGACGCGGTCGAGCAGCCTGATCGACAGCACGAAGACAGCTCCGAGCACGAGCGTGAACACGCCGGCGATCACGTACATGTACAGGGGCCTAAACATGTACGTTTCGCTTGCGCGAGCGATGGCCACCAGTTCGTAGTTGCCGGTTTCGCCAAGGCGGTCGTAGTCGTGCTCGATGGCAAGCAGGTACGAGATGCTCGATCCCGGGCCCTGGTAGTACTCGATGATCCCATCAGCCTCGAAAGCGCTTTCGTACGGAGCACCCATCAGGCCCGATTCGATCATGTCGTTGATCTGCGAGCCCACCAGCGTCTCGTCGTTCGACGCGAACACGACGCCATCCATCGCAAGCGCAATGGTGTCGTGGGACCATCCGGGCAAATCGCAGTTGATGTTGCTGTACGCCTGAGCCGAGAAGGCCTTCAGCTCGTCATGCGAGAGAACGCCCCGCTCGTCGAGCGTGTTCACGATGCCGTCGCGCTCGGAAAGCTCGACAGAAAGCGATTCAAGCTGATCGGACAGCGCAGCGTTCATGTTGTTGTACGACCCGTACGTTGCAATGGCGTAGCCGATGCCGCTGCACACCAGGAACAGCACGATCATGATGATGCCGTACCAGAATTGGAATGTCGTGCGTAGCCTCTTCTTGCGTTCGATTTGCCCCATGTGGGCAACGAAATGGTCGACGATTATGGAAAAGACCGCAATGAGCAAGGCGTCTATGAGCACTTCGCCAACGAACGCCCGCAATCCCGTGACCTGCACTTCCAGGTCGGCGGGAAGCACCATCGAGTGGATGGAGTTCCAGTATGAAATCCCTGCGTACAGAAGAGCCGACGCGAACAGGGACCCCACCAAGCTGACGCCGACGAACGCCAAAGCGCGCCCAATTCCGCGAGAAGGGCTTCCGGACTCGGATGCGGCATTCACTTGAGGCAGGCGGCAGGCCAGTGCGAACAGCACTCCCATGAGCAATCCGAAGAGCGCGAACAGCACGATGGAGTTCACGGGAAACGAAAAGTACTTCTCGTAGTAATCGTATGGCTGGAAGGTCGCATGGACCATCTCCGCCACACCCGCAACGGCACCGACGATGCATCCCTTCCACTTCCCGAACAGCAGGGACGTGAGGGCGATGGGGAAGAGCAGGATCAGGGCATGCGATTCGCCTGCCGGGTAGAAGCCCAGCGGCCCGAAGGCCATGCCGACGACGAACACGCACAGAAAACCGAAGATCCTGTTGCGGATATCCGATTGCTGGTTCGCAAGTATCCCGCTGAATTTGTCCGAGTGGTTCTCTGGCATCGCGCAACCTTAGACAAATGTGCCGTTTGCATCGACCATTTAAACGAGTCTCAAGTCGTTTAGCATCTTACCAAATACGACCATACTCAGGTATTATGAACTGCAGAGACACTGGACTGATGGAGATTGACGCTGCGGCCAGGAACCACGGCTGCGGCGTAACGGAAAGGGCGATGCCGTGGCTGAAGCATCGGACAACCAAAAATCTCTAGGCGCGCAGATGTTCAGGGAGTCGGCGCTTCGCAAGATGTCATCGGCCGACGACCTCGACCATTACCTGAAAGTCACCAATCCATCTGCCTGGATCCTCATCGGCGCCGTCGTGGTGCTGCTTGTTGCGGGCCTCATCTGGGGTCTCACCGCCTCTCTTCCCATCATGAGCTCCACCACGGGAGTTATCAAGGACGGCGAGATCGTGTGCTTCCTGCCGCTCGACGATAACGCCCTTGCGACCACCGACAGCAAAGTGACGGCCGCTGGCCACCAGGCGCACATCACATCGATCGACGAAAGCCCCTACTCGCAGCGCGAAGTAGCCGCGCAGATCGGCAACGATTACGCTCTTGCCACGATGGACGTGACGCAATGGAGCTACAAGGTGGTAGTCGCTCTTCCGAACGAAATGTTCGACTGGGAGGAAGGCGACGATGTGCCGGTCCAGGTCACCACTAGGGAGGTGGCCCCTCTGGGCTACCTGTTCGGCAAGGCCCAGTAACGGCATGGCAAGTCGCGTTCGCAACGTCCCCCAGGTCATGCAGATGGAGGCGACCGAATGCGGCGCCGCCTGCCTGACCATGATCCTCGCGCATTACGGGCGGTGGGTGCCGCTCGAGGAAATGCGCAAGGAATGCGGCGTGTCGCGCGACGGCAGCAAGGCCACCAACATCCTGCGTGCAGCCCGCGCGTACGGCATGGAGGCGGATGGCTACACCTACGATCTGGAAGGGCTTCGAATAAACGCCGAATTCCCTTGCATCCTGTTCTGGAACTTCAACCACTTCGTCGTGCTCACTGGGTTTTCCGGCAACGGGAAGTGGGCCTACATCAACGATCCCGCGCGCGGCCAGGTCAAGGTACCCATCGACCAGTTCGACGAGTCGTTCACCGGCATCGCGCTTCTGATGAAGCCGGGCGAGACGTTCGAGCAGGCCGGCGAGCCCACATCCACCGTGGAGTTCATTCGCGAGCGCTTGCGCGGCATGGCGGCGCCCATCGCGTTCGTGGCCCTGGCAACCGCCGTGCTCTCCGTGATAGGCATCGTCAACTCGTCGATGTCACGCGTGTTCGCCGATGCGGTTCTGGGCAATGCGGGAGGCAACGGCGCCGCGCTTGGCATGCTCGTCGTCACGTTGTCGATACTGGCCCTGCTCCACTGCATCGTCTCGTTCGCCAACGCGATATACCTGTTGCGAATCCGCGGCAAGTTCGAAGCCGTGGCGGCCTCCAGGTTCTTCTGGCACCTGTTGCACCTTCCCGTTGAGTTCTACGCGCAGCGCCGCGTGGGCGACCTGCAGCAACGCCAGTCGGCAAACGAGACCATCGCCATGACGGTCGTGCAGCAGTTGGCTCCCGCGGCCATGAACTGCGTGCTCATCGTGCTGTACCTGGTCGTCATGGTCGTCTACAGCGTCCCGCTGGCGCTCGTCGGCGTGGCCACGGTGTTCATCAACGCGTTCCTCGCGCGCTACATCTCGAAGAAGCGCGTGAACGTGATGCGCCAGCAGGTTCGCGACGCGGGCGGGCTGAGCGCCGTCACCGTCGCCGGCATAGACATGATCGAAACCATAAAGGCCTCGGGTGCCGAAGAGGGCTACTTCGAGCGTTGGAGCGGCCTGCAGGCGCTCGTGAGCAACGGCATGGTGCGTTTCGCGACCCTGAACGCCGGCCTTGGCGTGCTGCCCGGATTGTTCGTGCAGCTGGCCAACGTCGTCGTGCTCATGGTGGGCACGCTCCTCATCATGAACGGCGAGTTCACGGCCGGCATGCTGTTGGCGTTCCAGGGGTTCCTCTCTGCGTTCATGTCGCCGGTCAACTCGCTGGTGAACCTGGGACAGACCATCCAGGAAACGCGTACCGAAATGGAGCGCGTGCAGGACGTGCTCAACTACCAGACTGACGTTTCGAGCGACGACTACGCCATAGAGCCGCATGAGGACCTGGGCAAACTTACCGGCGCCATCGACGTGAAGGGCCTGACGTTCGGCTATTCCCGCCTGGAGAAACCGACAGTGGAAGGACTGGACCTCCATGTCGAGCCGGGGCAGTGGGTCGCGCTCGTGGGCGGCTCGGGGTCGGGCAAGTCCACCATCGCCAAGCTCATCAGCGGCCTGTACCAGCCTTGGTCGGGCGAAATCCGCTTCGACGGGAAGCTGTTGGAGGACATCCCCCACGACCAATTGCGCGGCTCGGTGGCCGTCGTCGACCAGGACATATCCGTGTTCGAAGGCTCCGTGACCGACAACGTGTCGCTCTGGGACGGGTCGATCGAGGACTTCGAGGTCATCATGGCGTGCCGCGATGCCGACATCCACGACGAGATCCTCGCGCGCGAAGGCGGATACCGCAGCGCCGTGCTGCCGGGCGGGCGCAACTACTCGGGAGGTCAGCTGCAGCGTCTCGAGATAGCGCGCGTGCTCGCACAGGACCCGACGATCGCCATCCTCGACGAGGCGACGAGCGCGCTTGACGCCAAGACCGAGGAAAAGGTCATCAAGTCGATCCGCCGGCGCGAGATCACGTGCATCGTGGTGGCACATCGGCTTTCCACGATACGAGACTGCGACGAGATCATCGTGCTCGAACGTGGGCGCGTGGCCGAGCGGGGCACGCACGAGGAACTGATGGCTTTGGATGGCATGTACGCCGAATTGGTGAAGAACGGCTAAGGGGCAAGCGGACGGCATGAGCTGGTTCGAAGAACAACTGGAAACGCGCAGGAGGCTTGACGACGAGCAGGTCGAGGCGGCCTACGAGAGCATTGCCCGTGCCGTCGAAGGATCCAAGCGCGTTCCGCGCATGACGCTGGACGACGTGGCTGCCACAGACAACGCCGTCGCTGCCGTGCTGCGCTACTTCGGAAAGACCCCGGCAGACGTGCCCAGCACCCTTACCGACGCATCCGAGCGCGTCGATTACGCCGTGCATTCGTGCGGCATGATGAAGCGCCGAGTGAAGCTGGAAGGGAAGTGGTGGCTCGATGCGACCGGAGCGTACCTGGGCCAGCTGAAGACCGGAGAGCCGGTTGCCATCATCCCGCTGGGCCTGCGCAGCTACGGCTACGTGGAACCGGGCACGAACAAGAAGGTGCTCCTGACTGCGCGTACGGCTGCTGCCATCGCGCCTGACGCATTCTGCTTCTACCGACCGCTGCCCGAACAGGGCCTTTCGATCCAGGACCTCATCAGGTTCATGCTGGCGTCGTTGGACCCGGGCGATTACGTGCGCATCGTGTTCGCCACCCTGGCCGTCGCACTTGTGGGCATGCTGCCCGCCGTGGCCAACAAGCTCCTGTTCGACAACATCATCCCATCGGGCGACACCGGGCTCATCCTGCCCATCTGCGCCCTGCTTCTGGGTGCGGTGCTCGCAAGCACGCTCATCGGGGTCATGAAGACGCTGGTGACCACGCGCCTGTCCAGCAAGCTGTCCATGCAGATGGAGGCCGCCATGATGGCGCGCCTGTTCGCGCTGCCGACATCGTTTTTCAAGGACCGTCAATCGGGCGATCTGGCGAAGCGCATCAGGCGGGTGCGCGACATCGTCAACGTCCTGACGAGCACTGCATTCACGACGGGACTCACCGCCGTCTTCTCGCTCGTGTACGTGGGGCAGATCACTGCGTTCACCCCGTCGCTTGTCGCGCCGGCAATCGTCATCATCCTTGTTCAGCTCGCCGTGGGCATTTTCGTCGCATTGTCGAAGGCGATCAGGGAAGCCAAGATCATGGAAGCCGACCTGAAGGTTTCCGGCTTGGTGCCGGCGCTGCTCAACGGCATCACGAAGCTGAAGCTGGCAGGCGCTGAAAAGCGCGCGTTTGCCCAGTGGGCCGATGCCGAGTCCGCCTACCTTGCCAGCCAGTACGACCTGCCCACGTGGTACAAGGTGGCAGACACGTTGCCGGCGATCGTGGCCCTTGTCGGAACCATCGTCATCTACTGGTTTGCGGGCACGACAGGTGTTTCCCTGGCCGATTTCATGGCTTTCAACGTGGCATACGGCGCCGTCTCGGGCGCAATCGTCGCCCTTTCGGGAACGGCAGGGCAGTTGGCGAAGGCAAAATCCTATTTCAGCGCAATCAAGCCCCTGCTCGAAGCGGTTCCCGAATCGGCCCAGCAGGGCAAGCAGGTCACCAGCCTTACGGGATCGCTCGAGCTATCGGGCATCACGTTCAGGTACGACCCGTTGCAGAAGCCCGTGCTCGAAGACCTTTCGCTCAAGGTCAAGCCCGGCGAATACCTGGCCATCGTGGGGAAGTCGGGTTCGGGCAAATCCACGCTGCTGCGTCTGCTGTTGGGTTTCGAGAAGCCCGAGCGCGGTGCTGTTTACTACGGCGGGCAGGACATATCCGAAATGGATGTGCGCAGCCTGCGTCGCGCCATCGGTGTCTGCCTGCAGAACGGCAGCCTGTTCGCCGGCACCATCTTCGGCAACATCGCGCTTGCATCCTCGCGCGCCACGATGGACGACGCCTGGGAGGCCGCCGAAGTGGCGGGCGTGGCCGACGACATCCGCGCCATGCCCATGGGCATGCAGACGCTTGTCACCGAAGGCTCGGGCGGCGTGTCGGGCGGGCAGCGGCAGCGCATCCTCATCGCGCGGGCCGTATGCTCCAGGCCGCGCATCCTCATCTTCGACGAGGCTACCAGCGCACTCGACAACGTCACACAGAAGCACGTGAGCGACTCCCTAGCCAAGCTGAAGTGCACGCGCATCGTGGTGGCCCATCGCCTGTCCACGATCAGGTTGGCCGACCGCATCGTCATGCTTGACGGCGGTCGCATCGTCGAGCAGGGCACCTACGACGAGCTCGTGGCAGCAAACGGCGCTTTCGCCGACCTCGTGAAACGCCAGCAACTCGAAGGCGTGTAAGCGCGGCATGCGGGGCATTGACGTGCATGAGTTGGAATTGCCGCCGCAAAACCCCAGGTCTGGTTTTCCTTAGGGCAACTTCTGTGCGCTATTGAAAGCGCCCTCGAGCAAGAAGCGGGCCGATGCTTCCACGATGTCTTCTTGCAAGGCCTGGTACAACTCGATCGCTTCGTCCAGCGGACGATCTGTCTGCTCTATCCACAGGGACACGAACCCGATCGTTCCCCATGCCTAATACGTGCACCTCAGCCGATGCTCGACATCGGCACCGTGCGGTCCGAACTGCAGTGCCGCGTCGACGAACGCATCCTCCATGCCATCGGCAAGCATCTGGACCTGGGTGGGGAAGTGAAGATCGAGGCAAGGCCCGAGGTCAAAGTCCACGACGATATCGTGGAATACCTGAAGAGCGAAAAGAAGGTCAGCGAGGAAGGCATTGCGCAGGTGACGGCCATGCTTCCCGTCTTCGCAGCAGCCTCGTCTGCTTTTATGCACTCTAACTTTTCGCTTAATGCAGGCGTTGTAATACTCGACAATATTTATTCCTGGACCTTCATAGCCAGTTCAAGCGGCACTTTCTTGATGCGGCGCACGTGCAAGAATGCAACGACGGCGTAGGCGATGAATCCCACCATGACTACGGCAACATAGCGGTTGCCGGAAATGATGAGCGGGAAGTTGCCCGAATAGCTCATGAATACCATGCGCAGCAGTGCGGTGAGCAGGCCGACAATAAGCGGCAGGCTTGCGATAAGGCAGAACAACACCCAGTAGGTAATGGGACGGATGTAGAGCCCGTTGACTTCCTTGTTCTGGTAGCCGAACACCTTCATATAAGAAATTGAGCGCGCGCTACGGTCGATGACGGTTTTGGTAAGCAAGTAGACCAGGATCAAGTAAATGGGCACAGCCATAGCCATCATCATGTACATGATCTTGCCCATGGACGTTTCCAGCTGGTCGGACATCTTGAGCATGTCAGTTGGCTGGATGTGTTGGGCGGTATAGCGGGTGTCGAGTGCCAGTTCCTTCGCACTGGCATAGCCGTTGAAGTAGTCGGCATCTTCGCCGAAGAGGGCATTGAAGTCATCGAGGGTCATGTACAGGTTAGTATCGGCTTCGTTATCTGTCTGCTCGGCAATTGCGATTGGGTAGTCTGTGCCCTTTCGCTTATTGTGCGCCGCGACTGTTTCGCCTACTTCAGCTTTCGTCTTTTCAATAAGGCCACGTCCTGCAACAACGCGACCGTCGCTCACGGGGAGGTCGGTCCAATAGGCGCTCGCTGGCTGGATGCCATACACGGTTATTTCTTCTGGTTGCCCGCCGAAGGCGCGTTCTATTTCCAGCGAAGCAATGGCGTATTTTTCAGCTTGGGCTATGGTTGCTGCATCGTTGATCTGTGTGTTAACCACATGGGCATCTTCATCGATGTCTGCCGCCAGGCGCACATCGTCAAGCAGGCTATCGTCCATTTCGCGCACAAGGTCGATATCCGCCTGGGTGGCATCGTCGACGTTGTGCAGCAAGTCGATGTCCGCCTGGGTGGCATCGTCTACGTTTCGCAGCAGGTCTATGTCAGCTTGTGTAGCATCATCCACATCACGCAACACATCGATATCTCTTTGCGTGGCCTCATCAAGGTTTGCGAGCAAGTCGATGTCTGCCTGTGTGGCATCGTCGACGTTTTTCATAAGCTCGATGTCGTCTTTCGCCTGCTGGTCCAGGCCATCCAAAAGTTCCAAGTCGGCCTTTGTTTGCTCATCGATGTTTTGAACCAATTCCATATCGGCCTTGGTTTGACTGTCAGCGCCTTGTGCAAGTTCTATGTCAGCTTTTGTTTGCGCATCCATAGTGGCAATGAGTCGTAGACCAGCTATCTCTTGGTCTGAAAGTGCAGCAACATTGGCAAGGTCATGAGGGTCGGTCAACCCTGCGGCAACACGCGTGGCCGCTTCGACAAAAGCTGGATTAAGCTGCGCCCATTCAAGCCAATACATGAGCTCAGTTTGGTTTTCAAGACGCTCTGCTGCATCAACGAGAGCCTGGTTGTTTTGTAGTCGCCGTGCGGCATCAACCAGGTCTTGTTGATTTTTTAACCTGTCGATTGCATCCATTAAAGGCTTGTTATCCTGAAGACGCTCGAGCGCATCCATAAGCGGCTTGTTGTCTTCCAAATGCTCCAGCGCATCCATCAATTTGTCGTTGTTCTGCAGCCTATCGAGTGCGTCCATAAGCTCGTCATTGTCCTGAAGCCTGTCTAGCGCATTCATCAGTTCGTCGTTGTCCTGAAGACGCTCGAGCGCATCCATGAGTTCCTTGTTGTCTTCGAGCCGTTTGGCGGCATCGATGCTTGCGCGGTTCGTTTCGTATCGGTCTTTATCTTCTACAACCCGCAGGGCCGCAGCGTACCTGTCGCGATCTTCCTGAGTGCCTTCGAGCTCAAGTGGCGTCTTCAATGCATATTGGTGAGGCGCGGCAACTGTTTTCATGAGTTCCCCTGCATAGTTCTGCACAACGGGCAGCATGCAGGTGCCGAACAGCAGCAGCAGGCTGGCGAACATGATGCCGAAGAAGAGCGTGGCGAAATGGCTTGCATTGCGCAGCAACACGCGAAGCCTGAACCTCGTGGGGTACTTCATGCCGTCGGGCAGGGGCAGCGATGCGTTGCGTTTGCGACTGGAAACTTCATGCCGTAGGAATTGCAGGGGCGTGAAGCGCATCTTGCGCGTCAGCCCGAAAAGGGTAATGCCTACTAAAAGCAGGAAGGGAACAACTGCTGTGAGAAAGACGATCTTCCAGTCCCAAATGGTGTGGTAAGGCGGAATGCTGTAGCTGTGATAGTAGAGCCCCCGCATGCTGTCGGTGAGGAAGTTCACACCGATTGCCAAACCAATTCCGGCACCGAGTGCGCCTACCAGTGTAGGGAGCACCAGGTAATGCAGCACGATTTCGCGTTTGCGCCAGCCGCTGGCGAGCATGGTGCCAATGACTGAGCTTTCCGCTTCGATGGTGGCCCCCGTGAGCACAACGAACACGAAGGCCATGATGATGACCAGGACGAAGAGCAGCACAGTCCACATGGCTTGGTCGCCCTGCACGTCGTCGAGCGCATAGCCGATACCCTGGTTGTCTTCCTTGTCGACAAGGTTGTTAACAACGGCGTCATGATCGTTGAGAGCATCGATGATATCTTCTTCGATATCGGTTCGCTGGGCAGTGCTTAATGTTTGGTCGTTGAAGGTGTAAGAGTAGTTGAAGACCTCGCTTCCAGAATTCAAGCTGCGGTATCCAGCTTCTGTCATGGTGCCCACGCAGTAGGTGATTGCATCGAACATGAAGCTGGTGTTGTCGCGGAACAGGGCCTGATGGTCCGGGAAGGTGAGGATGCCGCATACTGTAAAGGGCTTGCCGTCCACTTCCACAGTGTCACCGATTGCTATCCCGTGGTTTTCAGTGGCGAAGACCCTGTCGAGTGCAATCTCGTTTGCGGCCTTGGGCTCACGTCCTTCGGCATAGGCAGGCATGTTGGCCGTTTCACGGGGCGGGTACACACGTATAACCATTCCATTGGCGTCGTCGCTTGTGTTCGCAAGCGAGAGCGGCACCAAGTTGTAGTAGTCGTTCGTGACTGAAACGCCTAAGTCCTCCACTGCCTTAACAGCTTCATCTTCCACTTCGAAGTCGCACGTGAAATGGCCGTCCTCGATGGCGTAGGCATCGTCCATGGCACCCAGGATCTTTTCGATGCTGCTAGCTGCAAGCAGGAATCCACTGGTGAATGCAGTAGCGAATACCATCATCAAGAACATGCCGAGGTACTTGCCCAGGTTTG
>CACXFZ010000024.1 GCA_902767025.1 uncultured Coriobacteriaceae bacterium | reverse complement strand
TCGCCGCGCACCCTGGCGGAACGTGCGGGGCGGTGGGGTTGTGGCTACGCCTAACCCGGCCCGCGGCTTCGCTTCGCTGGCCGCTGGGGCGCCTGGGGGATTGGGTGGGCGAGATTCGCTCCATTAGGTTTTCTTGGCTCAAACCAGGATTTCTGGCTTGAATCTCCGGTTTTATGGGTTTGCTGGCTTTGGGGTTCTGCAGAATGAATACTATAGTAGTGCAAAACGAATCATATAAGTAACATATTGCATCACGTCACATGTATCGAACTGCATGATGCCCATAAAACCGGAGATTCTTGCCACGAAACTCGAAATCAGCCAAGAAAACTGCGCTTGGCGAAGTCTCGCCAGTCGAACACGGGGCCAGGGGTGGGCTACAGCTTTGGCAGGGAGTCTAGCTTGGCGGCTACATCGGCTTCTGCGACGCTGATCTCGAGCATCTTGTGACGGCTGGTGTCGCCGCGCACGACGCGCACGCTGCTCTTCGACGCGCCGAGCCATTTCGCCACCGTCTCGCATACCGCCTTGTTGGCCTTGCCGCCCTCGGCGGCGGCGCGCACGCTCACGAGCACTTCCTGCTTGCCGTCCGCGGCGGTCTGGATGCCCATCACGGCGTCCTTGCCCGCCTTCGGCTTGGCATGCACGGCTATGTTGCAGCTATCTGTCATGTGCGCAAGGGTATCACATCGATCGAGAAGGGAGCGGGCGTGTAAGCCGGGTTCTGTCGTTGAAGGCAGCCATTTATCTAGGACGGCAGTCGCCTGCCGCCTCGAGCACGCAACCCGGATGCACGGAAGGGCAACCGTATGGCATCCCTATTTGCGCTTGCTTCGGATGGGGTTTGCCAAGCCATGCAGTTACCTGCATGCTGGTGCGCTCTTACCACACCGTTTCAGCTTTTCTCGCCCGAAGGCGGGAGTCTTCTTTTCTGTGGCACTGATCCGTCGGGTCGCCCCGCCCAGCCGTTAGCTGGCATCCTGCCCTTTGAAGCCCGGACTTTCCTCATGCGATGCATGCGGCTGCCCGGCCCGCTCCAAATCCGTATTCTACCAAACCGTTGGTACAATGATGCTCCGACGGAAAGGGGCACCATGCCACAGGCGGCGCTCATCGGAGCGGCATACTTCAACAGCGCGCACTTCGCCACCCAGCAATTCGACTACGTGCTGGCGGTCGATGGCGGATATGCGGCGTGCCGCGAACTCGGCATCGTGCCCGCTGCCGTGCTGGGGGATTTCGACTCGCTCGGGGAAGTGCCCGACGAGGCAAACGTGCAGGTGCATCCCACCGTCAAGGACGAAAGCGACATGGAGTTGGCGCTCGCCGACGCACTCGACCAGGGCTGCGACCGCGTGCTGCTCTACGGCGCGCTGTCGCATCGGCTCGACCACACGCTCGCCAACATCCAGCTGCTGTCCGCGGCGGCGAACCGGGGCGTGCGCTGCGCGGGCATCGGCGACGAGTTCGCCCTCGTGGCGCTTGCAGGTGGGCAGGAATCCACCCTGGCCTTCGATGCGCTCGATCCCGCAGCGCTCACCGGGGCCTATGGCCCGTACGTGTCGGTGTTCGCGGTGGGCGGCGATGCGCACGGGGTGACCTTGGAGGGCCTGAAGTACACCCTTGACCATGCAACCGTGCCCCATGGCGTGTCGCTGGGGCTGTCAAACGAGCTCGTGGGAACCGCGGCGCGCATTTCGGTCGAAGATGGCACGCTGATTGTGAGCTTGCCGCTTCAAGCCTGGAGCCACGTGCGTTTCTGAAGCGCTTGTGAAGGCGCCGAGCGCCGAGCTGCCATCAAACGACGTTCGCATGACGGTACGGCAAACAATCGACGACGCAGCTGCGCATTGCGGTAGAATGCACACGTGCTTGAGCACCGGGGAGCTGGGACAACCAGGCTGAGAGGAAACTGAACGCGTTTCGACCCGAAGAACCTGATGTGGGTAATGCCAACGAAGGGAGCAGTCATGAGCATCACCTCTATCGACCGTCATGCCATGGGCCACGCGCTGGGCGAAGTGCAGCGCAACACGCCGCTGGTCCACAGCATCACGAACTACGTCACCGTCAACGACTGCGCCAATGCTCTGCTGGCCGTGGGCGCAAGCCCCATCATGTCCGACGAGCCCGCCGACGTGGCGGACATTCAGGCCCTGTGCGCGAGCCTGGTGGTCAACATCGGTACGCTGAACGCCCACACGATCGAGGGCATGCACGTGGCGTGCGCGACTGCCGCCGAGCTGGGGCACCCGATCGTGCTCGACCCCGTGGGCGCGGGCGCCAGTGGGTTGCGCACATCGACGGCGGCCGCCTTGCTCGACCGCTACCCGGTTTCCATCGTGCGCGGCAACATGAGCGAGGTCAAGGCGTTGGCCGGCGGCGCGGGCACCACGCACGGCGTGGACGTGTGCCCCGACGACGTGGTTACCGAGCAGAACCTGGAGGCAAGCGCGGCGTTCGCCCGGCAGTTCGCCGAATCGAGCGGGGCAGTGGTGGCCATCACCGGCCCCATCGACATCGTGGCCGATGCGTCGCGCGCGTACGCCCTTCGCAACGGCAGCCCGTGGCAGGGCAGGATCACCGGTGCGGGATGCATGCTGTCGTGTTTGACCGGGGCGTTCGCCGCCGTCAGCGAGGACATGCTCGTCGCCGCGATGGGCGCGGTGGGCGCGATGGGCGTCGCCGGCGAAGAGGCCGAAGGGCGCATGAAGTCCCACGACGGCAACGCCACGTACCGCAGGCGCCTGATCGACGCGCTCTGCACGATGGATCCCATGTCGTGTGCACGCGGCATCGAGCACGAAGAAGTGGGCGCATGATGGCAACGGGCGGGATTGAACCACAGCTTCTGCTCTATGCGGTCACCGACAGCTCCTGGCTCGATGGGCGGGACCTGGCGGCCTGCGTCGAGCAGGTCGTGCGCGGGGGAGCGACCTTCGTGCAGCTGCGGGACAAGCACGCGACGCATCGGCAACTCGTCGAGCTCGCTCGTGAGCTGAAATCCGTGTGCGCGCCAGCGGGCGTTCCCTTCGTGGTGAACGACGACGTGGCCTGTGCGCAGGAAGTGGATGCCGATGGCGTGCATGTGGGCCAGGACGACATGTCCTGCGCCCGCGCCCGCGCCGCGCTGGGGCCCGGCAAGATCGTGGGCGTGTCGGTGCAGACGGTCGAGCAGGCGCGTGCAGCCGAGCGCGACGGCGCCGACTACCTGGGCGTTGGGGCACTCATTCCCACGGCGACCAAGCCCGATGCCGTCGACGTCACCTTCGACGAATTGGCGCGCATCTGCCGATCCGTATCCATCCCCGTCATCGGAATCGGCGGGTTGAACGCCCGCACCATCCCGCAGCTTGCGGGCACGGGTGCGTGCGGCGCGGCAGTGGTGAGCGCCCTGTTCGCCGCCCCCGATTGCGAAGCGGCGGCAGCCGAATTGCGAGAAGTTTGCGAAAGGACCTTTGCATGAACAGCGTACTGACCATCGCCGGTTCCGACTCGAGCGGAGGCGCCGGCATCCAGGCGGACATCAAGACCATCATGGCGCACAACCTGTTTGCGCAAAGCGCCATCACGGCCCTGACCGCGCAGAACACCGTCGGCGTGTTCGGCGTCGTGGACATCGACCCCGACTTCGTGCGCCAGCAGATCCGCGTGGTCTTCGACGACATCCGGCCCGACGCGGTGAAGGTCGGCATGGTCAGCTCGGCGGCCATCGTCGATGCGATTGCCCAGACGCTGCGCGAGGTGGGTGCGCGCAACATCGTCGTCGACCCCGTCATGGTGGCCACCAGCGGCGCCAAGCTCATCAGCGACGACGCCATCGCCGCACTCGTGCGCGAGCTCATCCCGCTTGCCGACGTCGTCACGCCCAACATGCCCGAGGCGGCCCTGCTGGCGCAGCGCGACATCGCCGCCCACGACGACATGGTCGCCGCCGCGCATGCGATCCTTGCGATGGGTCCGGCCAACGTGCTGGTGAAGGGCGGGCACGACGCCGACACCGCCGACGACGTGCTGGTGTCCGCCGACGGTGCGCAGCATTGGCTGCGCGCAGCGCACATCGAAACACCCAACACCCACGGCACCGGCTGCACGTTGTCCAGCGCCATCGCCTGCGGCCTGGCAAGCGGGCAATCCGTGGAAGACGCCGTGGCAAACGCCAAGGCCTACATCACCGGCGCCCTCGAACACGATTTGGTGTTGGGGAGGGGTTCCGGCCCGCTCAACCACGCCTATCGGCTGTTCGGCCAATAGGCGTCTTATCGGCTTCTCGCAAACCAGTCGCTAGAAAGTCTGCCTGCCTGACAGGTAGGTGGCCTGCACCTTCGCTTCCAGGATCTGGTCCTCGTCGCAGGCGAGCAGGTTGCGGTCGAGCACGACGAAGTCGGCGAACTTGCCCGCCTCGATCGTGCCCAGTTCGTCGGCGCGCCCGCACGACACTGCCGAGCCGAGCGTGTAGGCGCGCAGTGCGTCGGCCATCGAAATACGCTCGGGCGCAACCCAGCCGCCTTCGGGCAGTCCGTCCGGGATGGTCTTGCGCGTCACGGCGGTGTACAGGCCGGGAAGCGGGTCGACGTCGCACACAGGCGAGTCGGTGCCGAACGCCAGCACCGCACCATCGTCGAGCAGGCTCTTGAGCGGCCACATGTACGGCACGCGCTCGTCTCCCAGGTCAAGCTCCGGCGCGCCGGGGTCGAGCGTGATGTGCATCGGCTGGCACGCGGCCACCACGCCCTGCTCGGCCAGCCGCGCGATGTCGTCGGGCTGGAAGTTCTCCAGATGCTCCAGGCAGTGGTGCAGCCCCGCAGGCAGCGCGCCGAAGCGCTCCTGGGCGCATGCGTAGATGTCCAGCGCCTCGTGGATGGCCGCATCGCCGATCGTGTGGATGCGCACCGGATATCCTTGCTCGTGTGCGGCAAGAACCATGCGCCTCATGACCGCCGGGTCCACGGTCGGGCGGCCGCAGTCGCCGTCGAACCGCGCGTTGGTGTAGGGCTGGTCCACCCAGGCGGTGTGCTGGCTCGACACGCCGTCGAAGAACTGCTTGAGCCCGCATGCCTGCAGCACGTCGCCGGTCAGGCGCGCGCGCATGCCCTCGAAACGGCTCAAGTCGTCCAGCAGCGTGGGGAACAGGTGCACGCGGCAGATCAGGTCGCCCTGCTCGAGCAGCGATTCGAACAGGTCGTCGCGCACGAAGTCCAGTCCGGGCGCCGCCATCAGGGACATGTCGCAGATGCTCGTGATGCCCTTCGACGCGCACGACGCCAGAAAGCCGCGGTAGGCGTCTTCCAGCTCCTGCGGCGTGAACGACGCCACGATGCGCGGCATCAACTCCATCGCAGCCGCCTCGCGCACGATGCCGGTGAGCTCGCCGTGCTCGTCGCGGTCGTACGACCCGCCCTGCGGATCGGCGCTGTCCTTGCCGATGCCCAGCACCTCCATCGCCTTGCTGTTCAACCACAGCGTGTGCGCGTCGCCCGAGTACATCGCCACGGGCCGGTCGGGGTAGGCGGCGTCCAGCGAGTGCTTCGATGGCGTGCACGGCGGGTTCCAGTGCGACTCGCGCCATCCCTGGCACAGAAGCCATCCGTCGGCGGGACGGCGCGCGGCAAGGTCGGCCAGCGCATCGACGCAGTCCTGCTCGCTCGTGCCGCGGTAGCGCATCGCCAGCGGCGAGGAGTACAGCGCGGAATGGAAGAAGTGCAGATGCGAGTCGTGGAAGCCGGGGCACACGAACGAGTCCCCGAAGTCCACCTCCTGCGCACCGCGTGCCTGCGCGCGCACCTCGTCGCGCGTTCCCACGCACACGATCTTGCCGTCCTCGACCAGGAACGCGCCGTCCAGGCAGCCGTCGCCGGTGCCCGTGAAGATGTTGCTGCAGCTCACCAGAAGTTGTTCGGTCATCGCATACCCCTTTCGTTTCACAGGCTATGGTAGCGCAGAAGCTGTGGAACCGTGCATGGCGATGCTTGCGCAAAGTGCGAAGTTCGCCTACTATGTGGGCGTTCGGCTCGCTTGGACAAGTTCCGCGCCGAACGCATTTCCACCATTCCCACGACATGTTTGATTCGGAGTTTCGTATCAGGTTCGTTGCGCAGGCAACGTGCGCACGTCGACTAAGGAGCAGCCATGAAATTCTTCCTTGACACCGCCGACATCGGCCAGATCGAAGAAGCCGCCAGCTGGGGCGCCATCGCGGGCGTCACCACCAACCCCACGCTCTACGCCCGCACGGGCGGCAAGCTGGCCGACTTCAACAACCACATCGCCCGCATCTGCGCGGTGGTGGACGGCCCCGTGTCCGCCGAGGTCACCGCAGAGGACCGCGCCGGCATGGTCGAGCAGGCCAAGGAAGTAGCCGCGCTCGCCGACAACGTGGTCGTCAAGATCCCCACCACGGTGGAGGGCCTGGCCGCCACGCATGAGCTGTACAAGCTGGGCATCCCGGTGAACATGACGCTGTGCTTCAGCGTTCCGCAGGCACTGCTCGCCGCCCGCGCAGGCGCGCGCTACGTCAGCCCCTTCATCGGCCGCTTCGACGACATCTCCGAAGACGGCCTGTCCCAGGTCGAGGACATCGTCACCGCGCTGGGCAACTACGACTTCGGCCACGAGATCGAGGTCATCGCCGCATCGGTGCGCAGCGCCCACCACGTCACCCAATGCGCCCTGATGGGCGCCGACATCGCCACGGTTCCCTTCGACGTGCTCAAGAAGATGGTGGCCCATCCGCTCACCGACCGTGGCATCGCATCGTTCAACGCCGACTGGGAGAAGGTAACGCAGGCATGAGCTCAAACGACAACGACACCCAAGCAAGCTCGCAAGGTTCGGTGCCCGCCTGGGCGCGCAACATGGGCTCGTCCTACAAGCCCAAGGCGACCGGTGACGCCGGCGACGACGGCTCCCGCCAGCAGCGCAACACGGGCACGACCGTGAACCGCCAGCGCAACAAGAACGGGCGCAACGGCTCGAACAACGGCTCGAACGGCCAGAACCAGAACCAGGGCAAGTCCAACCGCTCGCATCGCCGCAAGCGCCGCGACAACCAGGGCCAGCAGCGCGAGCAGCAGCCCGTCCAGCCCAAGGTCACCGAGGAAGACCTCGCGAAGCTGAAGGTCGTCGAGCTGCGCGAGAAGGCTGCAGAGCTCGAGATCGACCACAAGTCGCTGAAGAAGGCCGAGCTGATCGAGGCCATCCTGGCCGCCCTGCAGAAGAAGGAGGGCTTCGTCGACGTCGAAGGCGTGCTCGACACGCTTTCGGACGGCTACGGCTTCCTGCGCACCGAAGGCTACCTGCCCAGCGAGCACGACGTCTACGTGGGCACGTCGATGATCCGGCGCAACGGCCTGCGCAAGGGCGACTACGTCCGCGGCCAGGTGCGTCCGGCGCGCGACAACGAGAAGTACGCCGCGCTGCAGCGCATCAAGGACGTCAACGGCGTGCAGCTCGAGGATCTGGGCAGCCGTCCGCGCTTTTCCGACCTCACGCCGGTCTATCCGGACGACCGCCTGCTGATGGAGCACGGCAAGACGGCGACCACCGCGCGCGTCATCGACCTGGTGGCCCCCATCGGCAAGGGCCAGCGCGGCCTGATCGTCTCGCCTCCGAAGGCGGGCAAGACCACCGTGCTCAAGGACATCGCCGCGGCCATCTCGGCAAACAACCCCGAAGTGCACCTGATGTGCCTGCTCGTCGACGAGCGCCCCGAAGAAGTCACCGACATGCAGCGCTCGATCAAGGGCGAGGTCGTGTCCTCCACGTTCGACATGCCCTCCGAAAACCACATCGCCGTTGCCGAAATGGTCATCGAGCGCGCCAAGCGCCTGGTGGAGCAGGGCTTGGACGTCGTGATCCTGCTCGATTCGATCACCCGCCTGGCACGCGCGTACAACCTGGCTCAGCCGGCAAGCGGGCGCATCCTGTCCGGCGGCGTCGACTCCACCGCCCTGTACCCGCCGAAGCGCTTCTTGGGCGCGGCGCGCAACATCGAAGGCGGCGGCAGCCTGACCATCCTGGCCTCTGCGCTGGTTGACACGGGCTCGAAGATGGACGAGGTCATCTTCGAGGAGTTCAAGGGCACCGGCAACATGGAGCTCAAGCTGGACCGCAACCTGTCCGACCGCCGCATCTTCCCGGCCATCGACCCGGTTGCCAGCGGCACGCGCAAGGAAGAGCTGCTGCTCGACCAGCAGGAGGCGCCGCTGATCTGGGCGGTGCGCCGCATCCTAGCAAACATGAACAACACCGAGCGCGCGATGGACATGCTCATCAAGTCGCTCAAGCAGACCGACAACAACCAGGAATTCCTGCTTCGCACGGCCAAGAAGGCCCAGACCCAGCGCGATTCCGAGAACTTCGAGTTGTAGGGGAGTTAGATGGCAGAAGGCACGTTTGCGCCGGGGTACGGCGCGCCACAGCCGCCTGTCGCGTCCAGCTCGTACGCGCAGTACCCCCCGCAGCAAGACGGCGACCAGCCAAGCCCGCAGGGTGCGCCCCGCAAGGGCAGGGGCTGGATCGTTGCCCTGGTCCTGGCTCTGATCCTGCTGGCACTGGTGGGGTCGGTTGCGGCATGCAGCGCCAGCATCGCCTCGATCGCCTCGTCGGACAACACGTTCCAGGGCAACACGGTCGCCGTGATCACGATGGGCGGCACCATCGACTACGACGGCACCGAAAACAGCCCCGAAGGGTTCAAGTACCTGCTCGACAAGGCAAGCGAGGACGACAACATCAAGGCCGTGGTCCTGCGCGTGAACTCCGGCGGCGGTGTGGCTGCCGCGGGCGAGGAGATGGCCACGTACCTGCAGGGCTTCGACAAGCCCGTCGTGGTCTCGAGCGCGGCCATCAACGCCAGCGCGGCCTACATGATCTCGTCGCAGGCCGACTGGATCTTCGTGCTGAACTCCACCGACATCGGCTCGATCGGCACGATCCTGCAGCACTACGACCTGTCCGAGCTGCTGGCCAAGCTGGGCATCAGCATCGAGAACATCAAGAGCGCCGAAGGCAAGGACTCCAGCTACTACAACCGCCCGCTCACCGACGAGGAGCGCGCGAGTTACCAGCATCTGGTCGACCAGAT